>NZ_JABFTW010000035.1:0-35733 GCF_021404355.1 Halomonas sp. MCCC 1A11062 | reverse complement strand
ACAAGCGCAAGGCCGGCACACCTTCAACAACCATGAAATAACCCAGCGGGCCTAGGGGGTCACTTTTATTTCGGCGTTCTACGCCCAAAGGGGGTCACTTTTCAGTCGGCGTTGACAGCTAGCAGCGAGCAGAGCGAAGGTGTGCGTGAAGTGGGCGCCGCAGTGACGGAAATGGATCGCGTCACACAGCAGAACGTGGCCTTCATACAGAAAAATGCCGATTCGGCCCGCGAGCTCGAAGCCCATGCCGAGGAAATGCTGGCAGCCGTTGCGGCCTTCCGGCTGCCGGAGCCGGAAGCGCGACCCCAGCGTGGCCAGGATTCCCTGCCGGTGCTGGCGCTGGCGCCTGGTTCGGGGCTGGTCGGCTGACGGCGCTCACTCACGGTCGGTTCAGGCGCTGGCGCTGCCAAAGGTTTGGCCGTTCATGAACTGGCGGCGCCAAGTGCGAACCTTCTCATGGGGGTAAGCTATGTTGCAGGCCTCGAACAGCTCCTCGAGGAAGCGCTTGCGCTTGCCCTTGCATCTGCCGGCGAACACGGTAGCCGCGATCAGTAGCTCGAGCACGCGGTGCTTCTCTGCCCGTTCCAGCCGGCTGAGCGCAAAGCGCTGCCCGGGCCAGTCCACATCGATCTCATGCTCCTGATGGTGGAAGGCGTCGAGCAAGCGGGAGAGCAGGTAGACATGGTTGGGGTGCGCATCCTGGTTGGCCATGATCAAGGCGCCTACGGCATGCAGTGAAACCCGCTGTGCACGCTCACTCAGAGGGTCTTGCGACAGCCTGGTGATCATCGCTTCGATGGCGAATGGTCCCAGTGCCTGTTCGCGGGCCTTGATCATGATCCGCCAGGTGATGATGGCGTTCCAGGCGGCATACAAGGGACCGGTGACCAGCGGCAGCAGGCCGCGCAGCGCCACGCGGCCCAGCACCCGGCGCAGGAAAACGCGCAGCAGGAAGCTGGTCACGCCAACCTTCAGGCGATACATCACCGACATGGTAATGAGCCGCCAGCGGCTCAGGTAAGCGTAAGGGTCGATGCCGTAGATCCGGTGCCTGGGGCTGGGAAATTCGAGGGCTGCACGGCTCAGGCCCAGCAAGGTCAGCTCGGCAAGAGGGCTGTCGTGCAGCGGTGCGCCGGCCAGTCGGCTAGTGGTAGCCACGCCACGCAGGGCGTTCCAGTAGAGGAAGGCGATTTCCAGCGCACTGACCACCCCGGCAACGGCAAAGAAGCCGGTCCAGTAGGGCAACTGCTCCATCAGACTCATGTCCTGCATGCCATCGAGCATGCCTTGGCGCATGTACCACTCCATGCCACCGATGATGCCGCCGGAAACGATGCCGGCCACGATGGCCCAGGCGACGCTGGCGTAAAAGGCGCGCTCGATTCCCTTGAGTTCGTGGTGCCGACGCGCTTGCCTGGGAGTGGCCCGGCGGCGATTGTGCTGCTGCAGAAAGCGTCCTGCCCAGCGCTCGAAGATGCTGGGTTGGGGGGCGTATTCCAGGTCCGGTCTTGTTTCTGCCATGAAACCCTTGCCATGTCCTTGGTTCTGGTTGTTATCCATCAGCGTAGCGTTGCCACAGTATTACGACGAGCCATACGCCCGTTCGATTCGCAAGCGAACGGTGTTCGAAAAAGATTGACGCTGCGCTGGGGCAAATGATATTTAGCGCTACCGGCAATGCCTGCCGGAGTGAAATCGACATTCTTGAGGGTTTGTGAACATGCCTTTGCGCCGCTGTTTGCCCGTAGTTCTGGTTGCCGCTGCCCTGGTCGCCGGCTGTGCCAGCAATTCCACCATTGCGCCTCGCTACACCACCGAAAATCCCGATCTGCTGCGCATCGGTGGCGAGCGCCCGTCCAACCCGGACGTGCGTACCGAAAACGCCGGCTCCTTCTGCATGGAGATCACCGAGCGCTGGAACGACCATGGCAGGACGCCGGATGGCCAGACCTTGTGGGCCAAGGACACCATGCGTAAGGTAGTGCCCTGCCAGTAAGCGACGACATTCTCGTACAAGGCCCGGTGTGCACAGCACCGGGCCTTGTCGTTTATGGTTTGTCGCGAATGGCTTGTCACGAGTGGCTTGCAGAGAGGGGCTTGTAGAGGGGCTTGCGGTGATTGGCGTGACTCTGTTTCAAACGTATGATTGAATATTCAGCGCGCCTTACATTCAGGCTCGTATGGTCTATGGTTAGTCGTTCAGGGAGCCGACGGTAGGCGCGAGAGGGCAGATACACGCGATAGCGCAGACACAGGGAGGTCGTTCGATGAAGCGGGCAGTGGGGCTCATGGCGATAGTTGCGCTGGCGTTGGCCGGGTGCAACGGCGACCAGGCTGCAGAGGACGAACCTGCGGTGCGTGTGGTGAAGCTCATGGAAGTGGGGGAACACACGCTGGTGCCGAGCCGACGCTTCGTCGGCAGAGTGGAGGCCCTGCGCACGGTAGACCTGTCGTTTCGTGTCGGCGGCCAACTGATCGAGGTGCCGCCGCGCCAGGGCGAGACCATCCCCCAGGGCGAAAGCGTGGCTCGCCTCGACCCGACCGACTTCGAGCTGGCCGTTCGGCGAGCCGAGGCCGAATATCAGCTGGCCAGGCGAGAGATGGAGCGTACCCGTCAGTTGCTGGAAACCAATGCCATCTCGCAGTCGGCCTTCGATGAGGTGCGCACCCAGTACGAGCTTGCCGAAGTGCAGCGCGACAGCGCGCGTCAGGACCTCTCCTATACCACCATCGAGGCGCCCTTCGATGCCATGGTGACCCGCCGGCTGGTGGAGAATCACAGCAACGTGCAGCCCAATACGGCCATTGCGCGGGTGCAGGACGTAACGGAGCTACGGGTCAGAATCAACGTTCCCGAGACCCTGGTACGCAACGTCGTGAATCCGGAGCGCTTCGAGGTCGAGGCCGAACTGCTCTCGGTACCTGGCGAGCGCTTTCCCCTCGAGTACCGCGAGCATGTCACCGAGCCCGATGACGTCGCCCAGACCTACCAGGTGGAGTTTGCCATTCCCGATCATGAAGCCGTCGGAGCGATGCCGGGCATGACGGCTTCCGTTTCGGTGTCGTTGATCGATGCCATCGAACATGGCGCGCTGCGCATCCCCGTGGCCGCGCTCGATACGGACAACGAAGGCAACTTCCGGGTCTGGGTCTATCTCGCCGACGACCAGCGCGTCGAGCCGCGCCAGGTGATGGTTGGCCAGCTGCATGGCGACACGGTGCCGGTACTGGCGGGCTTGCAGCCCGGTGAGCGGATCGTGGCGGCAGGGGCCCATCTGCTGCACGAAGACATGCGTGTTCGCCCCATGGAAGAGACTCTCTAAGTACTGTCCGAAAACTGGCAGGAGCAGGATATGGATATCGCCAAGTCGTCCATCGAACGGCCGGTCATCACCTGGCTCATCGTCGTCGTCTGCCTGCTTGGGGGCATCTGGGGGTTCAACAACGTCGGCAAGCTCGAAGATCCCGATTTCACCATTCCCAATGCCATCATCAACACCCAGTACCCCGGCGCCACTGCCCAGGAAGTGGAGGAGGAGGTCACCGAGCGCCTGGAGATGGCCATCCAGGAGCTGCAGCAGATCGATGTGATCGAGTCGCTCTCCATGCCGGGGCGTTCGGAAATCGAGGTGGAAGTAGCTTCCACCTACCGTAGCCATCAGCTGCCGCAGATCTGGGACGAGCTACGGCGCAAGGTCAACGACGTGCAGGGCTCGTTGCCGGAAGGCGCTTCGGCCTCGCAGGTCAACGACGACTTCGGTGAGGTCTACGGCATCTTCTACGCGGTGACGGCGCCGGGCTACGGCCACGACGAGATTCGTGACATCTCGCGCTTCCTGCAGCGAGAAATGCTGACGGTGCCCAATGTGGCGCGGGTCACCACGGCGGGGGAGCGCGACGAGACCATCTACATCGAAATCCCCAATGAGCGTCTCACCACGCTTGGCATTCCCGTCGACCATGTGATCAACACCATCCAGACCGAGAACCAGGTCACCGATGCGGGATCGATGCGCATCGGCGACGACCACGTGCGCATCGTCGCCCGCGCAGGAGTGGACAGTGTGGCCAATATCGAGGCGATTCGCATCGGCCGACCGGGCACCACCGAGCAAATCTCGCTGGTCGATATCGCCAGCGTCTATCGTCAGCCGTTGGAAATCCCCAACCACCTGATCCGGCACAACGGCGAGCCGGCCTTCACGTTGGCCGTGGCCGGGGTGGCGGAGGCCAACATCGTCGAGGTGGGCGAAGCGGTGGAGCGTCATCTCGAGGCACTGGAAGCGCGCTTGCCGCTAGGCGTCGAGTTGCATCCCATCTATGAGCAGCATCGGGTGGTGGATGAGGCCATCAACGATTTCCTGGTCAACCTGGCCACCTCGGTCACCATCGTCATTCTGGTGCTATGCCTGTTCATGGGCTGGCGGGTCGGTGTGGTGGTAGGGGCGACCCTGCTGCTGACCGTGCTCGGTACGCTGTTCTTCATGTGGATGTTCGATATCGAGATGGAGCGGGTCTCGCTCGGCGCGCTGATCATCGCCATGGGCATGCTAGTAGACAACGCCATCGTGGTGGCCGAGGGCATGTTGATCAACATGCAGCGCGGCAAGTCGGTCAAGGAGGCGGCCAGCGAGGCCGCCGGGCGTACCCAGATACCGCTGCTCGGCGCTACGGTGATCGGTATCCTGGCCTTCTCGGGCATCGGCTTGTCGGATGACGTCACCGGCGAGTTTCTTTTCTCGCTGTTCGCCGTGATCGCCATTTCCCTGCTGCTGAGCTGGGTCCTGGCCATCACTGTCACGCCGCTGTTCGGCTACTACCTGTTTCACGGCCGGCAGCTCGGCAGCGACAAGGACCCCCACGGCGGTCTGTTCTATCGTATCTACGCTCGCTTTCTCACCCTGGCGCTGCGCCTGCGGGTGCTCTCGGTGGCGCTGCTGGTGGGGATCACGGCGCTGTGCGCCTGGGGCTTCACCTTCGTTTCGCAGTCGTTCTTTCCCGACTCGAATACGCCGCTGTTCTACGTCAACTACGAGCTGCCCCAGGGTAGCGACATCCGTGCTACCCAGCGCGATGCCGAGCGCATTGAGCATTACTTGCTCGACCAGGAGGGGGTGGAGAACGTCTCCACCTTCGTCGGCCGCGGGGCGACTCGCTTCATGCTGACCTACGCCCCGGAGCAGCCCAACCCGGCTTATGCGCAGTTCATCGTGCGGGCCGAGAGCCTGGAGCGCATCGATGAACTCGATCCCCACGTCTATGCCGAGCTTCAGGCCGCGTTTCCCGAGGCGCGGGTACGCACCGAGCGTATCCAGTTCGGCCCGGGTGGGGATGCCCAGATCGAGGCACGCTTCCAGGGCAGCAACCCGGCAGAGCTGCGTCGCCTGGCGGATGAGGCACAGCAGCGGATGCGGGCCAACCCGGCGGTGATCGACGTGCGTCAGAATTGGCGCGAACGAGAGGCCGTCGTGGTGCCGCTGTACAACGAGGAGCGTGCCCGCATTGCCGGGGTCACCCGCGACGAGCTGGCGCAAACCCTGCAGTTTGCCGCGTCGGGGGTACGCGCGGGTACTTACCGCGAGGGGGACAACCTGATACCCATCGTTGCCCGTCCGCCGGCGGACGAGCGCGGCGACGTCTCCCTACTGGCCGACCGCATGGTGTGGAGCAACGCCGAGCAGCGCTTCATTCCCATTGCCCAGATCGTCGACGGCTTCGAAACCCAGAGCGAGGAGTCGCGGATCCATCGGCGCAACCGCGTGCGCACGCTGACGGTACAGGCCGACCCGGCGCCGGGCTACACGGCTGCGGCGGCCCATTCAGCCGTGCGTGAAGAGATCGAGGCCATGGCGCTGCCGCCTGGCTATGCCATGGCGTGGGGCGGTGAATACGAAGACTCGGCCGAGGCCCAGGCCTCGCTGGCGCAACAGCTGCCGCTGAGCTTCGTGGCGATGCTGGTGGTATCGATCCTGCTGTTCGGCAAGCTGCGCCAGCCGTTGATCATCTGGCTGGTGGTGCCGATGTCGATCTGCGGCGTGGTGATCGGGCTGTTGCTAACGGGGCTGCCGTTCTCGTTCACGGCCCTACTGGGCATGCTCAGCCTGTCGGGGATGCTGATGAAGAATGCCATCGTGCTGGTCGACGAGATCGACGCCCAGATCGAGACGGGCAAGGAGCGCCTGGTGTCGCTGATCGATGCCAGTATCAGCCGTCTGCGACCGGTGCTGCTAGCAGCCGGCACCACCATTCTGGGCATGCTACCGCTGCTGTTCGATGCCTTCTTCAGCAGTATGGCCGTTACCATCATGGGCGGGCTGGCGTTTGCCTCGCTGCTGACGCTGATCGCGGTGCCGGTGTTCTACTCGCTGTTCTTCGGCATTCCCTATCGCAGGGCAACCGAGAGCGATGAGGAAGAGTCGTCGTCGCTCTCGGCCGGGGGCTGAACCGCCTCACCGTCATCGGCGAAATGGTACTCCGTTTGTGGCGGCGGACAGGTGCCGACACCTGGCACCAGATAGGGGCGCAGGATCGGCTCCATGCCCTTCAGCACCTGAACAGGCAGGGCCGAGGTGAAGCGGAAGTCGTCCGAGGCGCTGCCCGCGACGAAAGCGGTCAGGGTGCCGAAGTGATCCTCGCCGAGGTAGAACACGAAGGTGGCCGTGCGGTTGCGTGCCCGCGAACTTGTCACCTGGCCGCTGCGGCCGACCGTCTCGATGCGATTGTTGCCGGTGCCGGTCTTGCCGCCCAGCACTAGCGGCGAGCCGTCTTCCAGGGTGAAGCTGCCCTGTAGCCGCCGGGCGGTGCCCCCCTCGACCACTTGCGATAGGGTTTCACGCAGCACCGCGGCCACCTCCGGCCGCATGACCCGCTGGGCCTGCGCGTAGGCGGGGACGAAGCGTGTCTCGTAGGGGGTGTCGGCAGCGAAGTGAAGCTCGTCGATACGCAGGGTAGGCAGCTTGACCCCATCGTTGAGAATGATGCCCATCAGTTCGGCTAGCGCCGCCGGGCGGTCGCCCGAGGTGCCCACGGCGGTGGCCAGCGAGGGTACCAGGTGGGCGAACGGATAGCCCAGGCGCTGCCAGCGCTCGTGGATGTCGAGAAATGCCTCGACCTCCAGCATCGTGCGAATGCGTACGTCCCTGGCGCTGCGGTGTCGGGTGCGGAACAGCCAGCCATACACCTCCTGACGCTCCTCGGCACTGGCCGCTACCGCTTCGCCGAAGCTGGCTTCCGGGTAGTCGAGCAGGTAGCCCAGCAGCCACAGCTCCAGCGGGTGGACGCGAGCCACGTAGCCCTGATCGGTCAGGGTGAAGTTGCCGGGCGCGTAGCGCTCGTAGAGCGACGCGACCTCGCGCTCGCTGAGCCGGCTGGCGTTGGGCAGCCAATCGACGAGGAACGCATTGAACGTCTCCAGGTCGGCCTCGGGGAACAGGTAGCGATGCACGGCCGCCAGGCGCGGTGCGGAGACGTTGAGCCCCTCGAGGAAAGTGACGAGACGCGCTTCGCTGTCCTGGTTGCGATACTTGCGCCAGAAGCGCTGCAGGAAGGTGCGTCCCTCACGGTCGGCGAACAGCCGCAAATACTCCTCGCGTCTTGGGTCGCTGTCGTTTTCCAGCACTGGCGAACGGTGCTCGGCATGGTGAGTGCTGTAGCGCACCAGTTCTCGCATCAGCCGAATGAACGGAAGGTTGAGCGATTCGCGCATGGCCTCCGAGAGAGTCGGATTGCGCCCGTTGTCCTCGCGGCGGAAATTGCTGAAGGTATGGCGTCCGCCGCCGGTGAAGAAGGCCTCAGCCGGGCTCGCCGAATAGCGCCGCTCCATGGCCATGCCAAGCAGCGCATCGAGGCTCAGCTCGGGATTCTCGATGAGACGGTCCAGCACCCAGCGGCTGAGCGTGTCCTGGCGGTCGGTTTCGATGGCGCGTAATGCCTCTACGCTTTTGCCGGCATGGCGGCCGTGCACCTCGGTCACCATTTCGAGATAGGTAGCGAGCACCCGCAACTTGGCGGTGGAGCCCAGCTCCAGTTTGCTGCTCTGATTGATGTCGAACGGCTGGTCGGTATTGTCGGTCTGCACGCGAACCCGGAAGCCATCCTCGCTGCGCTCGAACAGGGTGAAGCTGTAGTGCACGTCCTGGGTCCGCTCCCGTGACAGCAGGCGATCTCCCAGCAGGCCGACTTCGGCGGCGAAGTCCGGGTCCGCCAGTCGATGCAGGTAACGGGTCACGTCCCGCTGTAGATCGGCATGCAGCGTGGTGCTGGTTCTGAGGTCGAGCCGATCGAGATCGTAGAATGACATGCCGAGCATGCCGCCCAGGCGTTGACGCGCCATCTGGATGCCCTTGTCGGGCTCATTGCGCAGGTCGAACGATGCCGTGCCGAAGTTACGGAACGACAGGCGCTGCTCCAGAGCCGCCTGGGCGAGATCGTACGGCACCACCCCTTCCTGCCTCAGCAGGCGCAGATGGCTGTCGGTCAGCTCCTCCAGGGCCTGCTTGCCATTGGTCAGATACCAGGAGGGACGTCGTTGAGCGATCATCAGGGCCACCACCTGGCGCAGTGCCAACCCCGTCTCTGCACGTTCATCGACGCCATCGAAGCCGATCGCCAAGCGTCGGTTGAGGGTGTCGAAGTCGGCGCCGAACCAGACCCAGAGGCCGTCGCCGAGTCCATGTACCTCGCCGTAGCCAGGCGCCGCGGAAAGCGGCACGGTATTGAGGTAATCCAGTGCCACGTCCTGGCGAGCCGTCATGGTTTGCGGGCCCTGGCGATAGCTGCGCACGCTGGCGGAAACCATCTGGCGCAACTTCTCCATCGGCGAGTAGGTCAGCCCCCGCGGCGAATGCCGATACTTCTCCACCTGGGTAGCCAGGGTGCTGCCACCTGCGGACTGCTCCGAGATGTCCAGGGCGCGCCCCACCTGGGACATGGCCGCTCGGGTGAAGCGTGGCCAGTCGACGGCAGGGTTGGCGTAGGGGGTGCTTTCGTTCAGCAAATGGCGGTTCTCGATGAACAGCAGCACCTGCAGTATCACCGGTGGAATGGCCTCGAAACTGGCGTATTGACGCTGAGGGTGGCGGAACTCGTAGAAGGTGTCGCCGCGGCACTCCTCGATGGTCAGGCCGGCCTGGGTTTTCTCCGCAAAGGGCGGGAAGAAGCCGCGCCGTGTGTAGTCGAGCAGGGCGGGCGTGAAGCGGGCCTGCTCGGCGATCTCGTAACCGCGATTGTTCAGGCGGGATTCGAATTCCGGCAGCAGGGTATAGCCCAGGCGTTGATCGAAGGGGCCGTGTTGAGGAAACAGGATCTGCGTGCTGCGACCGGGCTCCACCGTGTAGCGCAGGGTTGAGGCGTAGCGGGAGAGCTCCTGGGCCTGAAAGTGGGACGTCTTGGCCTCGGCGACGAGCAGCGTGGCCAGGGATACACCGAATACCAGCAGTAAGAGCGCCAATGTCAGGTAAAGCCAGCGGCGCGACGGTTCCGGCCGAGGAGCTGGGGCGATTCTCGGTTCCTCAATGAACGGCGAACGCCTGGGCAGCGAATCGCCGTTGTCGCGCCACGCCACGGTAGGCGAATCCCGGCGTGACGAAGTACCGCGCACACTCATACGTCACCCCACTCGACCGCGACTCATACTTTTTGTTTTAGCCTAGTCCGGTGAGGCAATAAAGTGGTTGCTAAAAAAGAAATTGTAACCTGCGCTAATTTCCGCGATAGACGCCGAAATGGGTCAATCCGCGATCGTGAAGATGCATGGCCTGCATACGACTCATCACACCTTGAGCGCAGTAGAGCAGATAGCGACGATCATCAGGCAGCGCTTCGGCACGCGACTGCAACTCGAAGAAGGGGATTTCCAGACACTCGACCTGGGAAAGCGATAGGGGCGCCGCTTCGCGTTCCGCAGGCGGGCGAATGTCGATTACGCTGACGGCGGCGTCGTTGGCTGCGATCTGTAGATCGGTGATCACCTCGAGTTCGGGCGCTGCTGTTTGGGCTTGCTCCAGCAGTTGATCGGAGCGCGTCAGTACCGCTCGTTGGACGGCGTCGTCCAGCACGCTGAAATCGAAATTTTCCTCTGCTGCGATCACTTTATCGTGGCGTGCCTGAGTGTTGGGCCGCTGGGAAACGGCGCCGCAGACCTCGGGCATGGTTTCGGCATAGGTGGCGGTGCCGATCTGGCGTGCGGTGTCGATGATGGTTTGCTTGTCCTCGGCGATCAGCGGACGCAGGATCGGCACGTCGCTGGCCTCGTCCATCAGTACCAGGTTGGTGAGGCTCTGGCTCGAGACCTGGGCGATGGCATCGCCGGTCACCAGCATCGGGATACGCGCACGGGTGGCAATGCGACTCGCGGCGCGCACCATCATGCGCTTCAGCGCCACGCCGATTAGACCATCGGGAATGCTGCGCTGCAGTTCCGCCACCACTCCTTCGAACGGTACCGCAATGAATTTCACGCGATGTGAGCGGGAGTAGCGATGCCACAGATGGTGTGCCACTTCGCGTACCGCGGCCTCATGGCCGGCGCCGCCGAGTTCGAAGAAGAGGAAGTGGGTCTTGATGCCGCGGCGCATCATCTTCCAGGCCGCCACCGGGGAGTCGTAGCCACCCGATATCAGCGTCAGGGCCTGGCCCTGCAGACCCAAGGGGTAGCCGCCAAGGCCGGGCCAGCGCTGGCGCACCATGCGCAGCCGGCTTTCGACCACGTCTACCCTGACGTCCACGTCCGGTTCCTTCAGCCGTACCCTGGCATCGGGCGCCGCATCCAGCAGCGCCCGGCCGAGGTGGCGCTCGAGCTGTTCCGAGCTGAAATCGTGCACCCCACGGCGTTTCACCGTGATGCGAAAGGTGCGGCCGGCGATGGCGTTCCTCCACACGGGCAGCAGCCGTGCGGTGGTGTCCTCGAAGGAGACAAAAGGGACTTCCTCGACGCACTGCACCTCATGCACGCCGGGAATGTCGCACAAGGTCTCCTGTATCTCGCGATACCAGTCGGGTTCGGCATCGGCCGGCACGAGCACCTTCAGTGCATCCCATCCGCCCTGAACGTCTATCGTCTCGCCCAACGGACGCAACACGTTGCGTATGTTACCGACCAGACAGCGAGTCATCTGGCGGCGCACCGAACGTGACTTGATGGTGATTTCCGGAAACAGCTTGAGCAGATAGTACATGGGCAAGGGATTTGTAAAGGTATTGGAAAACAATTGCTTGCCATTATACCAGAGAGAGGTAAGCGGGGGGCGGATTCTCGTCTCGAAGCCATTCGGGGGAGCCAGGGCGCCTTGCGGCGCCCGCCTATCGAGTCATGCCGTTGCGTTGATTGAGTGACTCAGTAGAGCGCCTGCTCCTCACTGATCACTTCCTTCAGCAGTTCCAGGAACAGTTTGTCGGCTTCGGAATGTTCCTGCGGATCTTCGGGGATGTGCACGCTGGTGGTATCGGAAATTTCATTGGCGATACGGGCAGCGGCATCTTCGGGCTTGCCCTCGCTGTAATGACGGCGGGCAATCTCCAGTGACTGTTCGAGGATACGCGGGTCCTGGAGCAACTTCTTGATGAAGCCGCGCAGCTCATTGATAACGCGTGTTTTCTGAATCTCAGATGAGGCTGACATGTCACGTCTCCTTTTGCTGATAGCGCCGGCCATTCATGTGGCTGACGATACCATGTTTGTCGGCAAGCGGGAGAGCGCCGTCAATGCCTGCCGGCTCAGCCTCGCGCCCGGCTCCCGGCGTTAGGCAGTCTCATGCTAAAGGTTGAAAAAACGACGAAGGAATCTATTGGACAATCGGACAACCTCGGTTACGCTTACTTACAAAAAAGGGTTGACCTTTCCTGGAGGCGTGCGACAAGGAGTATCAAAGGTAACTCAATGTATCCCGTTGATGCTCATACTGCGGCGTGGTTCAGGCAAATCAGCTTTCGAAAGGGAATCGGGAAAGGATGCACCGTCCGGCTTGGTCCGGGTGAGCCCCGTAATAACAAGAACATGTCTTCACAACTCGACGGATCGCCTGTGCAGACGGGGCGATCGATATCATGAAAAGGGAACTCCCATGAAATATGCCACTGACTTCTCTCGTACCCACAAGCTGGCCAAGGCCGCGCTGGTGGGATCTTCGCTTGCGTTGCTCCCATTGACGGCCGCAGTGGCCCAGACCCTGCCGCCCGGCCTGGCTGCGCCGGGGTCGTCGGATATTCAGCAGGTCGTGCGCCAGGCGTTGGTCACCAATCCGGAAGTCAAGGCGGCCTGGAACGGCTTGAGCGCCGCCGGCCATGATGTCGGTGTGGCACGCGGCAACTACCTGCCCAGCGTCGACGTTGCGGCCGGCGTCGGTCGTGAGGATCGTCAGGGCGATGGACGCGGCAGCTACGATACCGACTTCGCCGAGCTGCGCCTGACCCAGATGATCTACGACGGTTTTGCCACCCGCAGCGAGGTCGAGCGACTCGATCGTGCCAAGCTGGTGCGCTACTACGAGCTGCTCGGTGCCAGCGAAAACGTCGCCCTGGAAGCCACTCGTGCTTACCTCGACGTGCGCCGGTACCGTGAGCTGGTTCGTCTTGCCCAGGACAACTATGCCGACCACCTGCGCGTGTTCAACCAGATCGAGGACCGGGTACGCTCCGGTGCCGGTCGCGGTGTGGACCTCGAACAGATCAGCGGTCGCCTGGCACTGGCCGAATCCAACCTGATGACCGAGGCCTCCAACCTGCACGATGTCACCGCGCGCTACCTGCGCATCGTCGGCAGCCTGCCCGCCGAGAATCTGGCCCCGGCGCCGCAGCTCGACACTCGCCTGCCGCCTTCGGTGAGCGAAGCCGTCAATCTGGCCTTCCAGGGCAATCCCGACTTCCACGCCGCCATCGAGAACATCGAGGCGGCCCGGGCCGAGCAGGCCGGCACCCGGGCCGGGTTCCAGCCGCGCCTGGATCTGCGCGGTCGCACCGGTACCAACAACAACGAAAGCGGCTTCGATGGCTTCGGGCGGCGCGACCGTCACAGCATCGAACTGGTCGCCAGCATGAACCTGTACCGCGGCGGCAGCGACCTGGCGTCGTTCCGTGCGGCCAGCGACCGTGTCGAGCAGGCCATCGACCAGCGTGACCTGGCCTGTACCAACGTGCGTCAAACCACGCAGATCGCCTACAACGATACCCAGCGCCTGCGCGAACAGATCCGCTACCTCAACGAGCATCGCCAGTCCATCGACCGTGTTCGCGGCGCCTATCAGCAGCAGTTCGACATCGGCCAGCGCACCCTGCTCGACGTGCTCGACAGCGAGAACGAGTACTTCGAGGCCAGCCGTGCCTATGCCAACGCCCAGTACGACATCGCCCTGGCCGATGCGCGCACCCTGGCGGCCATGGGCCAGTTGATGCAGGCACTCGGCGTCATGCGTGACGACATGCCGAGCCTGGCCGAACTGGGCAGCGACGGCGTGGCGCTCGACCCGAGCGTGCTGTGCCCGATCGACGGTCCCGGCGGCTTCACCCTGGCCGACTTCACCCGGGGCATCAGTGCGCCGGCGCCGACCCGTGCACCTGACGTCACGCTTTCCGCCGACGCTCTGTTCGCCGTCAACAGCGCCGAGCTGGGCCCGGATGCGCGTCAGGAACTCGCTGACCTGGCCGGCCAGATCCGTGGCCGTACCGATCTGGCGCGAGTCTTCATCGCCGGCCATGCCGACAGCACCGGTAGCCATGCCATCAACGATCCGCTGTCGCAGCGTCGTGCCGACAGCGTGGCGGATTACCTGGTCGGTCAAGGCGTCGATCGCGGCCTGATCCAGACCCGCGGTTACGGCTCACGCCGTCCAGTGGCGAGCAACGACACGGTAGAAGGGCGCCGTCAGAACCGCCGCGTGGAAGTCACTCTCGAGCGCGTGGGTGAAAATCTCGACATGTCGTCCGCGCAGCAGTGGCCGGCTATCGGCACTCAGGAAACGGAGCACGCCACTCAGCTGAGCGTGGCCGAATTCTGGGCCCAGCAGCAGCCCGTTGCCAGCGTCTATCGCGAAGTTCAGGGCGAGGTTTACGGTGAGGTCGCCCTTGGCGAGCTGGCCGTTGCCGGTCAGGCAGAGCCGCAGGCGGTGGGTGTCGAGCAGGGCGCCTACCTGCAGGTGGCGGCGCTGAGCGATGCGGGACGAGCCCAGCAGCTCGGCAGCCAGCTCAGCGATGCCTTGGCCAGGCCGATGCGCCTGGTCAGCTCTGCCGCACTGCATCGGATCCAGCTCGGCCCCATCGGCGATCCGGGTGAACTGGCGGCACTGCGTGGCGAGCTGAAGCGCTTGGGTTATGCCGACAGCTATGTCGTGCAGGGCTGAACGACCCGGGGTAAAAGCTGTCTGTGCTGCGTTCGCACGGACAGCGCCGTAATCGTCATCTAGCATCAACCCGCCCGGATCAGCCGGGCGGGCCTCATCCCCGAGGTCCACGTGACACAGCAAGAAGTGTTGTATTCCTCCCAGGAGGCCCCTCGCTCGGCAGTTCGTGACGAGCTGCTCGAGTGCCTGCAAACCGTTGCTCTGGCTCATGACCATGCGGTCACGCCCGATGCATTGACGGCGGGCCTGCCGTTGGAAGAAGGGCGCCTCACACCCGGTGTCTTTGCGCGGGCCGCTGCGCGGGCCGGTATGACGGCACGTATCGCCAAGAGTCGTCTGGTGCAACTCAACCCGGCACTCTTTCCCGCCGTTTTGCTGTTGGAACCGGGGCGTGCTTGCGTGCTCGTGGGGCTGGACCTCAAGTCGCGCCGGGCACGGGTGATCTTTCCCGAACTCGGCGATGCCGTCACCGAAGTCGATCTCGATGGCCTTACCGAAAGCTACAGCGGTCAGGCCATTTACGTGCGACCTCGCTTTCGCTTCGATGCGCGGGGCCCGGAAGTCGACAAACAGCGCTCCCGCCACTGGTTCTGGGGCGTCATCCGCGAGAACCGTCGCCTCTATCGCGATGTGATCGCCGGCTCTGTGGTCATCAATCTTTTTGCGGTGGCGATGCCGCTGTTCGTGCTCAATGTCTACGACCGTGTGGTGCCCAACCATGCGACCGAGACGCTGTGGGTGCTGGCCGTCGGTATCTTCGTCGTGCTCTGTTTCGATCTCGCGCTGCGCCTGATGCGCAGCGCTTTCGTCGACCTGGCGGCAAGCCGGGCCGACGTCAAGCTTTCATCGCGAATCATGTCCCAGGTGCTGGGGCTACGCATGGAGGCCAAACCCGCCTCTACCGGGTCATTCGCCTCGACCTTGCAGTCCTTCGAGTCGGTGCGCTCGTTCATCGGCTCGGCCACGGTGGTGGCGCTGGTCGACTTGCCCTTCGTGCTGCTGTTCGTGGGCGTGATTGCCTTGATAGGGGCACCGCTGGCCTTACCGGTTCTGGCCGGTATCGTCTTGGTACTGCTCTACGCCTTGGCCGCTCAGGGCAAACTGCATGAGCTTTCCGAAACCACGTGGCGGGTCAGCGCTCAGCGCAACGCCACGCTGGTGGAATCGCTGTCGAGCCTGGAGACGGTGAAGTCGCTGCGGGCCGAGAGTCGTATTCAATCGATCTGGGAGAAGGCGACCGCGTTTCTCTCGCGCACTTCCGCCCAACTGCGCCTGGTCAGCACCTCAGTCTCCAACGTCGCCATGTGGGCTCAGCACACCGTGGCCGTGGGCGTCATCCTGATCGGCGTTTATCTGATCATCGATGGCAATCTGAGTCAGGGTGGGCTCATTGCGGCCTACATGCTGTCGTCCCGGGCCATGGCCCCCATCAGTCAGGCGGCGGCGTTGCTGGCCCAATATCACCAGTCTTCCACCGCGCTCAAGTCGCTCGACGATGTCATGCAGCGACCGGTGGAGCGGCCCGAAGGCAAGGCGTTCATCTCGCGTCCGGTGGTCCGTGGCGAGATTCGCTTCGACAAGGCGTCGTTGCGCTATCCCGACGAGGAGCGCGATGCGCTGCGCGATGTCTCGCTCAAGATCGAGCCTGGTGAGAAGGTGGCGCTGCTCGGTCGCGTGGGGTGCGGCAAGACCTCGCTCAACAAGCTGCTGCTGGGCCTTTATGCGCCCACGGCGGGAGCGGTCATGCTCGATGGGGTCGATCTGCGCCAGTTCGACCCCATCCAGCTGCGCCGCCATATCGGCTACGTACCCCAGGACGTGAGCCTGTTCTTCGGCTCGCTGCGCGAGAACATCGTCGCCGGTGGCGGCAGCGACGGCGTCGATGACGACTCGCTGCTGCGTGCCATCAAGCTCAGCGGGCTGGAGAGCCTGGTGAACGGGCACCCTCATGGTGTCGATTTGCAAGTGGGCGAGCGCGGCCAGATGCTCTCCGGCGGCCAGCGTCAGGCCGTGGCCATCGCCCGGGCCATGGTCCACGACCCGCAGATCCTGCTGCTCGACGAGCCGACCAGCTCGATGGATCACGCCAGCGAAGAGGCCTTCAAGACCAATCTGAAGCAGTACGGCGAGGGCAAGACGCTGATCGTGGTGACCCACCGTACCTCGCTGTTGTCATTGGTCGACCGCATCATCGTCATCGATGCCGGCAAGGTCGTCGCCGACGGTCCCCGCGACAAAGTGGTCGAGGCCCTGCGCAAAGGCCAGATCGGGAGGGCCAGCTGATGACCGTCATGTCTTCTCCCAAGGCCAAAGGCAAGGGCAAGAGCGCCGAGCAGCAAGGCTTCGAAGCGATCGGGCGTTTTTCCGAAGTGGGCGGCAAGCCGTTTCGCCCCTTCATCGACCGTCTGTTCTCCAAGCGCGTCACGGCTGCCCATCTCAATCGCGACTGGGCCAGCGATGCCGATTGGGCGCGCATGCAGCAGGACCCCATCCGGGCGAGGATATTCCTGTATACCGTTCTGCTCGCCGTCATCGCACTGATCGTCTGGTCTTACTTCGCCTCGATCGACGAAGTCACCCGCGGCACGGGGCGGGTGATCCCCTCCAGCCAACTGCAGAAAGTGCAGTCCTTCGATGGCGGCGTGGTGCAGGAGATCCTGATCCGCGAAGGTGAACTGGTCGAGGCGGGGCAGGTGCTCATGCGCATCGATCCCACTCGCTTCATCGCCAACTTCCGCGAAAACCGGGCCCAAGCGCTGGCGCTGCGTGCTCGTGCCGAAAGGCTGCGTGCCCTGGCCACTGACACGCCCTTCAACCCCGATGAAGAACTGCGCACCGAAGCGCCGGACATCGTGGCCCAGGAGCGGGAGGTCTACGAGAGCCGGCGCGAGGAGCTGCGCGAACAGGAGAGCATTCTGCGCGACCGCATCCGTCAGCGTGAAGAAGAGCTCAACGAGGCCAAGGCACGCCGGGATACCGCCCAGCGCGAGGCCAGCATGGCCAGCCAGGAGCTGAACCTGACGCGGCCGCTGTTGCAGTCCGGGGCGGTTTCTGAAGTCGACATACTTAGGCTGGAGCGCGAAGTGTCCCGCGCGACCGGCGAGCGCAACCAGGCGGCAGCCTCGGTTGCTCGACTCGAGGCCGCCGTGGAGGAGGCGCGCACTCAGCTACGCGAGCTCGGCGCCGAGCGACGCAGCAACTGGCGCAACGATCTGGCCCAGACCATCGGCGACCTCGGTGCGCTCGATGAATCCAGTGCCGGCCTGCAGGATCGCGTGCGCCTGGCTGAGGTGCGCTCACCGGTTACCGGCGTCGTGCAGCGTCTGGGTATCACCACCTTGGGTGGCGTCGTGCAGCCCGGCCAGGACGTGGTGGACATCATACCCAGCGACGATCAACTGCTGGTCGAGGCGCGTATCGCCCCGCAGGACATCGCCTTCCTGCGCCCGGGTCAGCCGGCCACGATCAAGCTGACCGCCTACGACTTCGCCATCTTCGGTGGGCTGGAGGCCGAACTGGTACATATCAGCGCCGACACCATCACCGACGACAACGACAACACCTTCTATCTGGTGCGTGTGAGAACGCTGGAGGGAGAAGATCTGGGTGGCGACATCCAGGTCATTCCCGGCATGACGGCTCAGGTCGACATCCTGACCGGCAAGCGTACCGTGATGCAGTTCTTGCTCAAGCCCGTGCTGAGAGCATGGAGCGACTCCATGGGAGAACGATGATGACAGCTCTGTTCATCAGCCAGAAACGTGCAGAAATTCCACGGCTGCGCAGTGCCTTTCCCGACGTCCGCCAGGTCGATCCTGAACGGGTACTGCGACTGACGAAGCGTGGCGACCAGATCTGGCTCATGACCGATCATGCCGAGTGGCCTGCCTTGACCACGGCTTTGGCCGCGCAAGGATGTACCATCGTGGTAATGACTCTGGTGCCGAGTGAAGCCGAAGCGCTTCAGGCGCTGCAGGCAGGCGCCAGGGGCTACCTGCATGCGCTCTCGCCACCTGAGCTGCTGTCCCAGGCCGCGCTGGTCACTGGCAATCAAGGGGTATGGGTACCGGCTGAGCTGTTGAGCAAGGTGCTAGGTGCAGCATTCACCACGCTTGGCGGGCGTGAGAGCCTGCCAGTGGATAGCCTGGCCATACTGACGGAGCGTGAGCGTGCTGTGGCCCTGGCCGTGGCAGAAGGGCGCAGCAACAAGGAAGTCGCTCGTCTGCTCGACATCACCGAGCGTACGGTCAAGGCGCATCTCGGCGCAGCGTTTCGCAAGCTGGGGGTGCGTGACCGCATGCAACTGGTGCTCAAACTCTCTCGTCAGGACGAGAATATCGTCTGAAATCTTGGCGCTGTGCTTCTGTTCTAGCCGGCGTGTCCATCAAATGGCTTGCTGTTTTTCCAGCAAGCCTTTGTTTTTATAGTTTTTATTAAATTTATTTTCGCTAATTTCAAACACTGTCCTTCGGTCCAATATTTTTGTTTCGAAACGTAATCTAATGTGTATCGTCAAGGAGTCCGGTGTGCGCACACCGTGCGCCAGAAGAAAACCAAAAAACGGTAACACTTAGACGAAACAGGGAGTCAGGTCATGGCCAATGCCACCATCATTTCGATCACGGGGCGCGCCTGGGCGCGAGATGCAGACGGTAACGTTCGCGAGCTGAGCGTTGGGGATACGCTCCAGGAAGGTGAGGTGCTGGTGACCTCCGATAACGGAAGCGCCCAGCTCGACTTCGGCGATGGCCAGGATCCTGCCCTGATCGAAGGTGGCGAACAGGTGGCCATGACGCCCGAACTCGATGCCGACGAAGTCGTCGATGCTTCCGAGTTTGCGGCTCTCGATGAGGATCTCGAGGCACTGCTGGCCGCACTGGACGACGACAGCATCGACCTGCTCGACGTGCTCGATGCCACTGCAGCCGGGGCCGGCCCCGGTGGTGCCGCCGATGGTGGCCACAGCTTCGTGCGCCTCGCTCGTATTGCCGAAGATACGAACCCCCTGGCGTTCGAATATGGTCTGGGGCTGGGCAGTGAGCTGCCCGAGATCGAGGGTGCCGCTTTCACAGCGGCTTCGCCGGAAGACGAAGTCATCGCACCAACTGCCGGAAGCTTCGACGCGTCGTTGAATGATGCCGATATCCTCAGTGAATCCGGCTCCGTCGTGACTGGCACTCTGCCGTTCTCGTTTGGCTCCGGCGGATCCGGAAGCATCAGCTTTGCGGCTATGGATGGTGTCGAAACCCAGGTCGGTCAAGAAACCATCGTGTATAGCTGGGATGCCGGCAGCAATACGCTGACTGCCTTTTCGCCCGGTCGTGAGCTCAACATCTTCACCATCGAGCTCAATCCCAGCACCGGCGCTTCCACCCTTACCCAGTTGAACAACCTGCTGCATGAAGAGGGCACGGACGAGGCGGTTACAGGCCTGGTCTACACCGTGACCAGCAGCAGCGGTACGGCTACCGGGACGCTGAACATCACCATCCTGGATGACAGCCCGAGCGTGGAGGTCGGCGGCGTAGATCTCGGTCAAATCGCCCTGGTCGTCTTCGACAAGGATACAATCGGCAGCCCCTCCGTTGACAGCGGTAGCGTAGCCGCTGCCTTCGAGTCTGCCGTCAGCGTCAATTACGGCGCTGACGGCGCGGGCAGTACCGTGATCGACGGCTATGGCCTGACTCTGGGCGAGGTCGAGCACGACCTGACCAGCGGCGGTGAGCCGATTGTATTCACTCTTGAGGATGGCATCGTCATCGGCCGTGCCGGTGATACCGAAGTGCTGCGTATCGAGATCGATGCCGACACCGGTGTCGTGACCCTGACTCAGTCCGCTCCGGTGGATCATCCCGAGCAGGGTGTGGATAGCGTTGGCCTGCCGGCTGGCCTGGTCGGCGTGGTTGCCACGGTCACCGTGACCGATGCCGACGGTGACGTGGTCAGCGATAGTTTGAGTGCCGATTTGAGTGGCACCATCAGCATCGTCGATGACATGCCGAGCATCGACCCCAATCCGGGTGACCTGGCGGAGCTCGAGGTCGACGAAAGCGCCTTCGGTGAGCCGGCAACCGTCGATTTCTCCGGGGCCTTTACCGTTGTCTTCGGGGCCGATGGCGAGGGTAGCGTCAGCTATAGCTTGAGCGTCGAAGGCGATGGCAGCACAGGACTGACGACGACCGACGGCGGTCATGCCATCACGCTTGTCGAGGAGAACGGCACGATCATCGGCCGAGATGCCGATGGCCGGACGGCCTTTACCATTAGCGTCAATGCCGCGACCGGTGAAGTCACCCTGACTCAGCATCTGGCGCTGTCTCACCCGGATGGCTCCAACCCGGCAGACGTGCTGAGCCTGGCCGGCAGCGGCCTCTCGCTCAACGCCACGGTAGTCGATGGCGATGGCGACACGGTTTCGGCCAGTATCGACCTTGGCGGCCAGCTCAGCTTCGTCGACGACGGCCCGGTAGCCAACAACGATCTGGCCCTGGTTCGTCTGGGTCGGTTCGAGAAGTCCGGCAATGTGATGGCCAATGACGTGGAAGGCGCAGATGGCGCCGAGGTTACCCATGTTCAGTTCGGCGATCAGCTTGTCGCATTGGAAAATGGTGTCGCCACGATCAACGGCGTACATGGGGTTCTGACCATCTATTCCAACGGCGACTTCATTTACGTGCGTGGTGACACGCCTAATCATCAGGGGGTGTTCCTCGACAGGTTCACCTACACCCTGACCGATGGCGATGGCGACACCGATACAGCCACGCTCACCGTCAAGGGCTTCGACTCCCCGGTCGGTATCGTCAATCTGCCGCCCTTCGGCCAAGGCGCGCACCTGGTCGTCAACGAAGCGAACCTGGAGAACGGAAGCAGCCCCAATGAGGGAGCGCTGACTCAGGGTGGTAGCTTCCTGGTCAACGCAATCGATGGCCTCGCTCAGGTGACCATCACCATCGGCGAGGGCGACGACCAACTGACGTTGACCGTCACACGCAACGCGGATGGCAGCTTCAACTATGAGAATGCAGCCATCGACGTACCGGACGGCTACAAGCTCGAGATCACCGGCATCACACAGCTGCCTCTTGGCAACTATCGCGTCAGCTATGAATATACGCTGCAGGGCAACAAGGACCACTCCGCGCCGGGTGAGGACGATGCCTTGATTCGCGACTTCACCATTACGGTCACGGACCGTGATGGCGATACGGCCAGCAGCAACCTCACGGTAAAAGTCATCGATGATGCGCCTGACGCCAACCTTGGTGGGGCCCACTGGGCCACCGAAGGGGGCGATGCCGTCACCGGCACCTGGAACACCGAAAGCGGCGCCGACAGTGAAGGGGCGCAGCAGCTCATTTCCATCAACGGCGGCCCCGAGCAGGCCTTGCAGATCGGCCATGCCTACGCGCTGCCTGAAGGCACCCTGACTTTCTACGAGAACGGTACCTGGACCTTCGTTCCCGGCACCAACCTTGACCATAGCAGCGGCAAGGTGCCGGTATCCTTCGAACTGATCAAGGTCGATGGCGATGGCGACCGTGCGAGTGCCAGCCACACCATCAAGATCAAGGACGGCGCCGGTCCGACCCCGGGCGATGAGAATGGCGAAGGCGGCAGCGTGACCTTGGCCCTGGCCGATGCCGAAACCGTGGGCGGCAGCCACGTCGTCAGTGAAGAACTGGCCTTTACCGCCGGCAGCGACGACATCGTGAGCTTTGCCTTCGGCGATACCGGCAACATTCAGGTCACCGGCCTCGACGGTGAGCTGAGCTGGTCGCTGGACAACGACGGCAACCTGATCGGCAGCCTCGATGGCGAGCCGGTGCTCAAGCTGAGCCTGAGCGGCACCGATCCGATCGCTGCACAGCAGAGCGGTACCATCACCGTCACGGCGGAGCTGCTGGCCGCACTGCCGCACGACGTCAACGTCGACGACCTGACCATCACCGGTGTCACGGTCGTCGCCAGCGACCAGGATGGCGATAGCGCCACTGCGGGCATTACCGTCGAAGTGGCTGACGACCTGCCGAGCGTGGATGGCACCAACCCCACGGGGCATGAGGTCACCATCACCAATCTGGGCAGTGCGCCTGGGGTCGGCTACAACAACAGCTTCGGCTATTACATCAAGGACGAAAACGGCAATCCCACCATCGGCAAAGTTGTCTGGTCCAACGTCAAGCTCGACGTCGGTGATACCTTCGTGCTCGAAGGCTACGCTCCGGGCGAGGTGGGGTACTTCATCATCCCCAATGGTTCGAACCTGAATCCCGGCTTGACCAATGGCACTGACATCTCCTTCGAGCAGGTCAACGGAGTCTGGGTCGCAGTCACTGCAGACGGTAATCAGCTCGTTGGACAGGATTCCAACGCACCCGTGCTCTTCAACGACTCCAGCTTGCATCCCGATGGCAGCTCGCATGTCGAGAACAATGCCGAAGAGGGCGATCTCAACTGGGAGGACATCTACGGTCCTGGCAGCGATAGGGACTACAACGACGTCAACATCAACGTCGAATGGAAGCCCGCCAACCTGACCGTCGACGAGGCACAACTCGACGTGACGGCATCGTTCGACTTCTCCGGATACTTCAGCGCTGAGTATGGCGCCGATGGTTTGCAGACCCGTGAATACACCTTGAGTGTCTCGGCTGCTGGTGCCGACTCAGGTCTGGTCGATACCCAAACCGGTCAGGCCGTTCTCGTCAAGGAAGTGGATGGCGATATCGTCGGCTATGTCGTGACCGACGATGGTGTCGAAGTGCCCGTATTCACCCTCGAAGTGAATGCCGAGACAGGGGTCGTGACTCTCGACCAGCTCAGGGCGATTGCCCACCAGGGCGTTGGCCAGATCGGTGCGAGTGATGCCGCCAACATATTGGCTAACGTGATTTTCCTCACCAAGACCGTGACCGATGGCGATGGCGATGAGGCCCATGCGACGATCGACATTGGCCAGGTGATCTACTTCCTCGACGATGGCCCGACTGCGGAGGACGTAACAGTCAACCTTGGCTCCGGCCAGATCATCGAAGAAGGCAACGTACTGGCCAACGACACGCTGGGCGCCGACGGCGGCCGAGTAACGTCGGTCAACGGCGTTGCCGTACCGGCCGAGGGTACGGTCGATATCACTGGCCAGTACGGTGTCCTGACCATTGCTGCCGATGGCACCTACTCCTACGTACGTAACCCCGGCGCCCCTGGCAGTGTGTCGGATGTGTTCACCTATACCCTGACCGATGGCGACGGTGACAGCGACACCGCAACGCTGACCATCGCGATCAGCGACTCGCCTGTCTCTATCGACAATCCGGTGCATGGCGATGGCCATCACCTGGTCTTCAACGAAGCCCATCTTCCGGGAGGAAGCAAAGAGGGCGGCGGTCTGTTGGTACAGGGTGGCAGCTTTACCGTAAGCGCTCCGGATGGTGTGCTGAACCTGAGCGTGGGTGGCGAGTACATCGTCAAGGATGGGCTCGAGCAAGCGCTGCCGACCATCGTGACCGAAAGCGGTAATACCCTTGTCATCACGGGCTTCACTGCAAACGGCAACGGCACCTATACCGTCAACTACGAGTACACGCTGAACGCCAACAAGGATCACGACCAGCCGGCCAACGACGAGTCGCTGACCCAATCCTTCGAGATCGTGCTCGAGGATACCGACGGCGATACGGCCTCGAGCAACCTGCTGATCGAGATTCTGGACGACGTGCCCGAGTTCGGCACGCCGGAAGATGCTTCTCTCGGTATGGGCGTTGACAGCTCCGCTATCGGTAGTCTGGATCTCACCATCGGTGCGGATGCGGATGGCGCACATATCTCGCAGGCCAGCCTGATGACGGATGGGCAAGGCCACATCCAGGTTCGCTACGAAGACGACGGTGTTGCCAAAGAAACATACCTCACCTCTGGCGGCACGAAGCTGGTCTACGTGTTCGATAGCGAGAGCCAGCAGCTGATCGCCTATAAGGTTGGCGACGGCCCCAGCAATCCCGTGCTCACCATCGACATGAGCGTCAGTGGCAACCAGTACGAGGTCGTCGTTCACCAGCCTCTTGACCCTGTCGCGGTCAGCTTCACCACGGATGTCATCGGCAACCAGGGTGGTGGCATCGATGGCGAGCTGGTCATCAGCAACCCGAACCTGTCGGCTCAGTTCACCGGCGTAGGCGGTGCAGTCAACTGGTCTACCAATGGCATCGGTGTCGGTAACAACCTGATTGGAGCAGGCCAGACATTGATCGCTCAGTTCAACCAAACACTGACTGAGCTCTCCTTCGAGATGGGCAATAGCGGAGCGCTGAGCTGGGAAATCTTCAGCAATGGCGTATCGGTAGGCACCGGCAACGGCACGACGGCTTCCGCCTCGGGTGGCTTCGATGAAATCCGCTTCTATGGCAGCTCCGGTGGCAACCAGTACAACGTCAAGAACTTCCAGGGGGTGTTCCTCGATGCCGAGCTCGGCTACACGCTGCCTGTCGATGTCGTTGCAGTCGACGGCGACGGAGACACCACGGATGGCTCGTTCAATATTGGCTTCCAGCCTGGCGAAGTACCGCCGCTGCCCGAGCTGCCCACCATCCTTGGCTTGACCGACAGCGACGTGACGGTCAATGAGAAATACCTCGATGGCGGTACTGCCGAGGGCGAGGGTCAAGCCGCCGATAGCGGTAGCTTCAAACTCTCTACACCGGAAGGGTTCGGCGCGCTGCTGATCGCCGGAACCAAGGTCTTGGGAGATGGCGAGCAGCAGGGCGACAAGGTCAAGCTCAGCGCGGGCGACCTGGAGTCACTGGCGGCCGGCAATGTCATCGTGATCGAGACGCCAGAAGGCAACACCCTGACTCTGACCGGCTACGACTCTGCAACCGGTGAGGTGAGCTATAGCTTCGAACTGGGCAGCGCCGTCGAGCACACACCCGGTGAAGGCCGCAACGAGCTGGCGAAAGAGGGCATTCAGCTCGAGCTGGTGGACGGCCTGGGACACATTGCCTATGGCACCATCGACGTGGTGGTGATCGACGATGTCCCGTTCGAGTTCGATCTGGTTCAGGCCATTCAGGTACCTGTCAGCGAACTCGAAGTCGGTCAGCTTGGCGCCGGCTGGGAGAACCTGACCACTACCTCAGGAAGCGGCAGCGTAACCACCACATCGAATGAGAGCGGTATTTTCATCCAGTGGGGCGGGGCCAACGGCTCAGGCTATGACTTCGTCTATGCCGAAGGGCTGACGGGCTTGGGCGGCGTCACTACCGACTCCTTGTTCTCGCTGGGCACGCTGACGCATAACAACTTCGTGATCAGCGCCGGTAGCAAAGTGCTCAAGACCGTCGATCTTGACGTGTCGTTCAAGGTCATGATCGACGGTGTCTTGACCGAGGTGACCACCACTATCAAGCTCGAGCATGACGAGACGCCCAACAACAAGTCGCCGGCCACCCATCCGGACAATGACGATATCGTCAAGATCCTCAACCCGAATGAAGAAATTACCATCCAGGTAGGCGACCGTGAGTACGTGCTCAAGATCCGCGGCTTCCTGGACGCCAATGGCAACCTCGTCGACACGGTCTACACCACCGAGACCAAGGCCAGTTCGTTCGAACTCTTTGCCGAAATCGCCTCGACCGACGACCTGCCCAGCGTGGAAGGCCGGGTCGATGCCGACTGGGGGGCCGATGGCCCGGCGGAAGAGGACAGCCTGCTGTGGTCGGATGGCCAAGGTGGTACATTGGCCAGCGGTACGATCATCGGACAGCACGGCACCCTGACCGTGAACGCTGACGGCAGCTACACCTATGTGGTCAGCCGCAGCGCGCGTGATGGCATGAAGGCGGGCGAGACCTACCAGGACGAGTTCACCTACTACCTGACCGATGCTGATGGCGACGTGGTCGAATCGAAACTGACCATCAACCTCGAAGGCGTGCCGAACCCCGTTGAGCCTAACCGGATCGGCGAGCCGGAGGTCCAGGTCACTCTGGATGGTCCTGCGGACTTTGTGCTCCGCGTGGACAATAGTAATGCTCAGAGTGAGCCTGAAGGCTTCACCGTGGCTGCATACTACTCGCCAGGAAACTCAGGTAATTGGAATCTTGGTGAGGTCAGCTGGGCACAGATGGGCTTTGGTGTCGACCGTGATGGTCCGGCTGGCTCAGGTGCGGCTAAGTCAGAGATAGCCAATAACCAGCGCCTGGAAGTACGGTTCGACCAAAAAGTCTCCGAGGCTTTCTTCCAGCTTGCATGGCTGAGAACCGATGAGTATGCCAAATATACCGTACGCTACGATGATGGGACTTCTTCGTCAGCCATCGTGAATGGAAACACCCCTGAAGGCGGGTATGACGGTATAGGAGAGGTCATTAAGGTTTCAGCACCGGATGGCAAGAAAATCGTAGGCATCGATTTCTCTACGCCGGCCCCGGGCGAAACGGGCCACGGCGTAGGCAATGATTATGTCGTGCACCAAATCAGCTACAAGGCGGCGGACCTTTACGCTATCGAAGTCGATGTGACCTTGGCCGAGGACAACGTTTCCGACCAAGTGGTCTCGGTAGTGTTGGGTGGTGTGCCGGCAGGTGCTGAACTCTCCATCGGTGAAGACAATGGCGATGGAACCTGGACTCTGCCCTTGGGTGGGACGGGTGATTACAGCGTCGTAGTGGAGAACGGCAAGCTGACTATCACCGGTTTGACACTGAAGGTGCCGGTTGGCCATGAGGGCCCGGTGGAGATCGACGCTGTCGTGACCGTACAGGGCGGTGATTCATTGGCGATCCTCGGCGGTTCGCTCGACGATACCCTGGTAGGCGGGGACGGCGATGACCTGCTTATCGGAGGTGCTGGCAATGACATTCTGTATGGTGGCCTCGGAGCCGATACCTTCGCATGGAAGCTGGGTGACCAGGGCGAAGCAGGGACACCTGCAACAGATAAAGTGATGGACTTCACCCTTGGGCAGTTCGGTGTGGAGAGCGAAGCCGACAGGCTGGACATTGCCGATCTGCTCGATGGGGCCAGCAGCTCCAATCTGGCTGAATACCTGCACGCGGCCGACGATGGAAGTGGCAATACCGTGCTCCAGATCAGCCACAATGGAGGCTTCACTGGTGGCGTCTACGATGAGTCGGTTGTCGACCAGACGATCGTTCTCAAGGGCGTTGCCTACAGCGATGCGCTAATTCAGCAAATGCTCAGCAACGGTCAGCTCGAAATCGAATAAGGTAGGTTATCTTTGAAACGCCCGGCATTAGCCGGGCGTTTTTTGTCTGCTTTTTCTTCATATCCCCTGATAGGCGGTGAAGGAGTTTTCTCATCCACCCTGTACTAGAGTCCAATATCGCGGGTTGCCGTCTGGCGCATACTTCGCGGTAAGCACGCCCCCCTCCAAGCTGTGGTCTGTTTGGCCGTGGCGAGCCTCGTAAAGTCGTTCTCTCTTTTTGCGGGGTCCTCCCAAAATGTCTATTGCAATCGTTCTGTCCATCTCCGGTCAGGCCTGGGCTCGTGATGCCTCAGGAAACCTTCGTGAACTCAGCGTTGGTGACACGCTGCGCGAAGGGGAGACCGTCGTCGCTTCCCAGGGAGGGGGAGTAGAGCTCGATTTTGGTGACAATACCGCTCCTGCTTTGATCCAGGACGGAGAGCAGGTCGTTCTGACACCGGAGCTCCATGCCGAGGAGCCACTGGAGCCTAGCGAATTCGCGGCTCTCGATCAGGATATCGAGGCGCTGCTGGCGGCGCTGGATGATGACACGATCGATCTTCTCGATGTTCTCGATGCCACCGCCGCGGGAGCTGGCGGTGGGGGTGCGGCGGACGGCGGCCACAACTTCGTGCGCCTGGCGCGCGTCGCCGAGAGCACCGGGGAGCAATCATTCGAATTCGGCAATGTATCTGTCACTGACCTTCCGGTGGTTGAGGAGGCGGGGGCGGTACCGCAAGAGCCGCTGGTGGAACTGCCTAGCGAACCGCTCAATGCCGTGCCGACTGCGCTGGACGATTTCTTTTCGACCGATGAGGAAAGCTTGCTGTCGGGAGTCAATGTGCTCGACAACGATAGCGATCCCGATGGCGATGCACTTTCCATTAGCGACCCGGGCAGCCGGGAAGTCACTTTCATCGGTCCGAACGGGCTCGTCTTTACCGCCACCGTGGTGTTGGGCGCCGATGGCTTCCTTAGCCTCGACCCGCGTGGTGGATTCGATGCGCTTGCACTAGGCGAGCAGGCTTCCGGAACCTTCACTTATACCGTGACCGATGGACGGGGCGGTTTTTCGACTGCGAAAGTCACGCTGACCATCGTTGGCACCAATGACCAGCCGATCATCGGTGGCGTAGCCAGCGGTGAGGTGACCGAAGACGGCACCACTACCACGACCGGCCAGCTCACCGTCAGCGATGTGGATGTCAGCGACACCCACACCTGGAGCGTGGTGGGCGCCAACGTCGGCACCTACGGCAGCTTCAGCGTCGACGCCAACGGCCAATGGACCTACGTGCTCGACAACGCGAGCCCCGCGGTTCAGGGCCTGATCACCGGCCAGAGCGTGAGCGACAGCTTCACCGTCGAGGTCAGTGACGGCAACGGCGGCACCGCCACCCAGGTCGTCACCGTGACCATTCACGGCAGCGACGACGGTGCGGTGATCTCCGGTCAGGACAGCGGTCTGGTGAAAGAGGACGAGATCCTCAGCACCGGCGGCAAGCTCGACGTCAGCGACCCCGACGCTGGCCAGGCCGTGTTCGTGGCCCAGGCCTCGACGGCCGGCAGTTACGGCACCTTCACCCTGGGCACCGACGGCACCTGGAGCTACGTGCTGAATAACGCCCACGTCAGCGTGCAGGGGCTGGCGGTCAACGAAACGTTGAGCGAGAGCTTCACCGTGGTGACCGCCGACGGCACCACCAGCAGCGTGACCGTCACCATCCAGGGCACCAACGACCAGCCGATCATCGGCGGCGTGGCCAGCGGCGAGGTGACCGAAGACGCCACCCTGCAGACCAGCGGCCAGCTCACCGTCAGCGACGTGGACACCAGCGACACCCACACCTGGAGCGTGGTGGGCGCCAACGTCGGCACCTACGGCAGCTTCAGCGTCGACGCCAACGGCCAGTGGACCTACGTGCTCGACAACGCGAGCCCCGCGGTTCAGGGCCTGATCACCGGCCAGAGCGTGAGCGACAGCTTCACCGTCGAGGTCAGTGACGGCAACGGCGGCACCGCCACCCAGGTCGTCACCGTCACCATCCACGGGACCAGCGACCAAGCGCAGGTCATCGTCAGCGCAACCGGTGTCGACAGCACCGTGTACGAGGCGGGGCTGATCTCGGTGGAGAATACCAGTGAGACCGCCAGCGGCAGCTTCCAGGTATCGGCTACCGACGGTATCGCTCACGTCACCGTAGATGGGCAAACCTTTAGCCTGGCGCAACTGCAGGGCTTCAGCTCGGGCTCTCCCTCGGCGGCCATCGTGACTGACATGGGAACGCTCTACCTGACCGGTTACAGCGGCACGGCCAATGTAGGCACCATCACTTACCAGTACACCCTGAAAGAGGTGCAAGCCCATGGCAGCCAGGGCAGCGCTACCGATGGCGTACTGACCGACACGATCGTCGTTGTCGTCAAGGGCGTTGGTGACAGCGCGATGACTGGCCATCTAACCATCGCCATCGTCGACGACGTACCGCAGGCGGTAAACGACAATGGTGGCACCGTCACTGAAGATGCCGTCCAGAACGTGCTCAGTGGCAACGTGCTGAGCAACGACAGCTTCGGCGCTGATGGCCCCGCTGGGGGTGCTGCTACAGTCAGCTGGAACGTCAGTTCCGCCCAACTGGCCGACATTGGCCAGTACGGCACGCTAGTGCTGAATACCGACGGTAGCTGGAGCTTCACCCTCGACAATAGCTTGGCCAAGGTACAGGCGCTGAAGGCGAGCGACCTGCTCACCTTCAACCTGGGCTACACCATTACCGATGCCGACGGTGACAGGGCCAGCGCCACGCTCGGCTTCTCGATTCAGGGCACCGATGACAGCGCCAGTGTGATCGTCAGTACCGGCGGTGCCGACAGCACCGTTTACGAAGCGGGGCTGACCTCAGCAGCGGACACCCGGGAAACGGCTGGCGGTAGCTTCCAGATCTCGGCTAGCGATGGCATAGCCACGCTGAACGTGATGGGGCAGGTCTTCACCCTGGCGCAGTTGCAGGGCTTCAACGAGAGCTCGCCTTCCGTGGGTATCGTCACCAGCATGGGCACGCTCTACCTGACCGGCTTCAGCGGCACGGCCACGGCGGGCACCGTCAGCTACCAGTACACGCTGAGCGCAGCGCAGAGCCACGGTGCGCCGGGCACTGCGACCAACGACGTACTGACCGACAGCATTAGTCTGAGCGTGAATGGGGTAGGGGGAAGCACGGCGAGCGGCACCTTGTCGGTAGCCATCATCGACGATGCGCCCGTCACCAATGTCACCAACGCCGTCAGTGTCAATGCCATCGGTGCCAGCTTCACGGGCTCCTTGGCTGACATTGGGGCCGACTATCCGGGCAAGGTGGTGTTCAGTGGTACACCGCCAGCGGGCTTGACGTCGGGCGGCAAGGCGGTCACATACCAGGTGTCAGGAGACGGCTCCGTGCTGACGGCCAGCGCAGGAGGCCAGGTGGTCTTTACCCTCACCGGGCATCCGAACGGTACCTACACCTTCCAGCAGTACCAGCCGCTGGATCTGTCGATTCTCAACTCGACCCTGCAAGGCTCGGTGGGGGCGAGCGGACCGCAGCCGGCCTACTACATCTATGAAGACGGCACCTTCGGTTCGAGTGCGACCGCCAAGGCCTGGTCGGTGAAGATCACCGGCAGTGGCAACATCAACCCGAGTACCCAGGGAATGGGGGTTGGTAACAACATCTTCGATACCGGCGAGAAGATGCGTATCGATTTCGACAATGAAGGCGCCAGCGGCAAAGCAAACCTGGCCTATGTCGCCAAGATCGGGATCAACGACATCAGCGGCAACGAAACCGTGAACTATACGGCCATGCTGAGTGATGGCACTACGGTGAGCGGTATTGCCAGAGTCACGAATCTGGTGGATGGGAACCTGTTCATCACGGCTAAGCTGGGCACCTATATCGATTATATCGACCTGATGCCTGGCAGCAGTACGACGGTGCGCATCACCTCGATCTCCACCTTCAGCATGGATGATAGCGCACCCAAGAACCTGGGCTTCGGTTTCACCGTGACCGATGCGGATGGCGACAGTGCTTCCGGCTCCCTCGGTATCGTGGTCCAGAATGGCCAGGTAGTGAACGGCGATGCCGGCAACAACGTGCTGTTCGGCGGCGCCGGGGCTCAGGTACTGAGCGGCGGTGATGGTAACGACATCCTCATCGGAGGTGCCGGTAACGACACCCTGATTGGCGGCGAAGGAGACGACGTATTCCAGTGGAACTTCGGCGATCAGGGAGGCGTGGGAAGTGCCGCCCGTGATGTGGTGAAGGACTTCAGTCTTGGAAGCAACACGCTTGACTTGGCCGACCTGCTGCAAGGAGAAGCGGCGGGAACCATCGACAGCTTCATCTTCGCCGCGCAAGAGGGCTCCAGTACCGTGCTTTACGTCAACCACGAGGGCAGCATCGGTGCAAACGGCAGCAATGCGACCCAAGTGATCGTGCTGGAGAACTTCAACATGAACGACCAAGGGTCGGCGGAGTTCCTCAAGGGGCTGCTCGATAGTGGTCAGCTGCACATCGATCAGTAACGTGGAATCGATGAATCGCTAGCCCTGCGCCCTGCCTGGAGACACCGGGCAGGGCGTTTGTTAATCTAGGTAAAGTCATCAAGAGACATACTCATGTACATCAAGCGTAATGAGTCAGGGCAGGTGGTGCAGGTCAGCCATGAGGCAACGGCAGAGTGCCGCGAGTTCTTGCCGTCTGGCTCTCCTGAGCTGCAGGAATTCGTCTCCAAAGGGGGAGATGACGTCGACAACCTGGCACTGTCGAAGTCCGACCTGGCCTTCGTGCGCGTTCTCGAGGACGTGATCAACGTATTGATGGACAAGGGCGTGATCAGCTTTACCGATCTGCCCGAGCCGGCTCAGCAGAAGCTGCTGGAGCGTCAGTCTTTGCGTAAGCGCAGGAACAGCATCGGCCTGATGTCGGATACCGACAACGACATCATCTGAGCCCAGATTCTCTGAGCCCAGACGCATTGAAGCATGAGGCCGGCGATTTGCCGGCCTCATGTCGTATCGGGTGTAGCTGGTGGATCAGGTGTCGCCTGCGTGATGCCGGATACCCGGTCCCGTCACACCATCGAGCCCCAGCTCGAACAGCACCTTTGCCGCATCCTGGCTCTCCACGCCCTCGGCGAAGGTGAGAATGCCCAGTGAGTGGGCCAGCGTTGCCATGCCTCTCAGCAGGCTCTGCTGATCGCTGCGGCTTTCCACCTCCTGGCTCAAAGCGGCTTCGATCTTCATGAAGCTCAGGCCCAAATCCTGCAGCCCCTCGATCTTGCCGAACTGGGTGCCGACATGCTCCAGGCCGACCTTGCAGCCCAGCCCCAGCAGGGCGTGGCAGAGTGTACGCAGCGCCTGGGGCTGCTGCAGCGCGACGGATTGGGGCAGCTCGAACCACAGCTTGTCGGCAATGCCCTGATGCGCCTGAATGCGAGCCAGCAGCTCGCCCACGAAGTGCCCGTCGCCCAGTGACTCCGCCGAGAGATTGACGGCCACCGCCTTGCCGCTGGATTCGACATCGGTAAGTGCCGCCGAAACGACGGCCAGATCGAGGGTGGGAGCCATGGCCAGGCGCGACACCCACGGCAGGAATACACCTGCCGGCCGCCATTCGCCCTTCAAGCGCAGGCGTGACGGTACCTCGAAGTGAATCAGCTTGCCTTCGGCATCCAGCACCGGATAGTGAGCCAGGAATACGCCTTGCTGCAGCGCTTCCGCGAGCGCCTGACGCCATTCGTCATGACGCGTATAGAGCACGGTGCCGGCGGGTTGATCGACGATCTCTTGGCCATTCAGACCGCGCGTTTCCGCCGCAGCCAGGGCGCCGTCGAGACTGGCGAGCAGCTCGGCCTGACTCTCGCCCTGGCTATACTGACGCAGCGCGGAAGCCAGCGAGGTGTCGACGCTCTGCTTGGTGCTGAGACTCTCCAAGTGCTGCTGAAGCGTCTTGCCCAGGTCCTGCAACTCGTGATGACGCGGCAGGATCATGCCGAAATCGCTGCCGTTGAGTCGTCCCACCGTGCCGTGGCCGTGGCTACGGGCCAACTGTTCGAGACGACGCGCCAGTTGAGCGAGCAGGGCGTCCGTGGCGACATGGCCGAGCTGCTGATTGAGTTCGGCCAGACGTGCCACGCGCACCATGACCAGTGCGCCGCTGGCATCGTCCTTTTCGCTCTTCAGGTGAGCCTGCAACTGGTTGAGGAAAGGCGCCCGGGTGAGTGTGTCGGTAACTGGGTCGTGCTGCATGCGCCGCCGTAGCTGATCGAGCTTGTCGCTCTCTTCGCCGAGCATCTGGCGTACCGCCTGGGAGAGCTGGTTCATGGCCTGGACCACCTCGCGCAGCTCACGCGTCCGGGGCTCGTTGGCTACCATGAAGCGCCGCTGGCCGATGGCCTGGGCCTGGCTCACCACGTCTCGCAGCGGGCGCCGAATGGTGCGTACGATCCAGGCCGCCAGCAGCAGGCTGATGGCGCCGGCGATGGCGAACCAGCCAGCCAGCTCCAGGGTGCTGCGCCACAGCGAACGGTAGGCGAAGCTGTGCTGGCTGGCCAGCTCCAGGGTGCCGTACTGCTGCCAGCCATCCTGAACCACAGCCCGACCGGGCGGCACCTCGAAGCGAACCAGATTCACGAACCAGCCCGGCACATCGTCGATATGCTCACCAGCGGTGCGCTCGTCGATGATCTCGCCCTGGGGATCGTACAGCGCGATGCGCTGGTAGTGGCCGGTATCGAACTGAGCCGCCAGCAGCAGCTCAAGAATCACCGGGTCCTTTTCGATCTGGCTCATCGAAAGCGCCAGTGCATTGGCGTTGTCGTTGTTCTTGATCTGGACTTCCTGCTCGATGTAATGGCGGCTGCTCGTCACGCCGATGAGCAGGCTGCCCACGAAGGCCAGCAGCAGCAACACCGCGATGGTCAACCAGAGTTGCTTGATCAGTGACATGTCTTCGTTCCCCCGGGGAATGGATGCCCTCGTTCATCCTGCTGCGGGGCATGTGTCGCTCTTGTAGGCGGTTCGTTTTTCTTCGTCATCCCATGAATCCCTGCTGCTCCATACGCTCGATCACACTGCGCCAGCGTGACAGACGTGCCACCGGATCGGCCCGCGACTGAGTCGAGCCGCCGGCCCACAGCCCATCGCTGTTGAAGCTGAACACCGGGTCCAGGTCGGTACGCTGCGTGGCGGGGGTGATGGAAGGCACCAGATTGTCGAGAATCAGCGGCACGGCGGAAGGCGTTTCGTAGTAGCCCAGCACCATGTGTGCCTGGACGATCTGGCTACGGCCGATGCGGGCGCGAACGTAGATCATGCGCAGCCGCGAGCCGGAGACGCCAAGCTCCTTGAGCGTGACGTACTTGGCAATCGAGTAATCCTCGCAGTCGCCCTGACCCTTGCCCATGGTCTCTAGCGGCGTTGCCCAGTGATCCTCGGCACCCCAGTTGTAGATGTCCTCGACCCAGCGCACCCGCCGGTTGAAGAAATCGTTCACTTCGCGCAATTGGGTATCGAGATCGGCGCTGCGTAGCCTGTCCAGCAGGGCAAACCAATCCTCGAGAATGGCAAGCCCGGAGCTGCCATACAGACGTTGCATGCTGTTACGCAAGCGGGCACGGTCGATGCGTGCCTCGAGTGACGTAGGGGAGAGACCCAACCCAGCGGCAAGCAGCAGCCCTGCCAGGCCGCCGATGAAGCGGCGGCGGCTGGGGCTGAGAATCGAACTTGAGCCATGTGGGGCAGGGCGATGCGTCATCGAGCGCGCCGGAAGCGTGTTAAGGAATGTAATTCATGAAAGCCAGTATAGAGGAGGGATAACGGCAACACGATAGGTATGAGAATTTTAAGAAGCCGGGTGCTTGTAAGATATTGCCGACAATTTACGTCAGCCATCGTCGCTTCATGCACCTACCGTCTTGTGCCTTCGTTTCGCTTGCGTAACCTTGCGTTTCTCGTCCTGCTTTTTCATCAGGTTGCTGAAAGGAACGCGCGTATGGCCGATGCAACTGGATTGCAATTCACCCTCGATCTCGCCGGGGTCGACAGCGCCGAGCTGGCGGTGATCGACTTCACCCTGGAAGAGGCGCTCTCGCAGCCCTTCCACCTCGAGGTGCGTTTCGCCAGCCGCGACGGCAGCCTCTCCGCCACCG
>NZ_JABFTW010000034.1:0-38424 GCF_021404355.1 Halomonas sp. MCCC 1A11062 | reverse complement strand
AAAGTTGAATGACCGTCCCCGAAAGCGGCTCGGTTATCGGACACCGGCACAGGTGTTTTTGGGTGAATACTCAGGAGCCCTCAACACCGCAGGTGCTGCGCTTATTACTTGAATTCAGGGTAAACAACGAACCATCTCCGGTTTGCCATGGTCGCTCCTGGCGGCAAACCGGTCTCCCAACCCAAGGGAGGCACACCGCTGGGTTCAGGAGTGTAGCCCAGGATCTCCTGAGAGTATGCGATGAAGGCGGCACAGGCTGGCTTCGACACGCTGATCATCTTATTCCCAAGGCGAAGGAATGATCCCCTCATCAATCCGTCGCTGAGTCTGGCTGCGAAAGGTCGCCGGATCTCCCACCACCTCCTCGGCCCACGCCGACTCCACGATTGGTGCATGGAAGTCCCGGCTGCGGTCGCTGCCGCAAGCGCGGCAGCGAGCCCGCCACCAGACTTTGGCTTCCCCCCTACCGGAGAAGCCAACCATAAGATAATGGCGGTAATCAGGCAGCGGATAGTCCCGGTACCACTGCTGCAGCAAAGCATCCGTATCCGGCAGTGCCAGATCGATTTCGTAGAAGGTCTGGGTACGGTAGGAGAACCAGCGCGCCTGTACCGAGGTGGGAGCGGTTACCGGATGCGCCAGGTTGATATACGATCCGCTGCTCGGGGGGAATACTCGAAACCGGCGTTGAGATTGCCAGCAGGCGAGCGCCAGGTGTCATCGAAGGCCAACTCTTCTACCCAAACTGGCCACCACCGAATGGCTGTACGGTAAAGTCGTAGCGCCTAGGCTCCGCCTCGCAGGCAACGGTCAACAGCAGCAGTGCCAGCAACAGCCCCAGGCGGGCTATCCATGACCTAGGCATCCTGCGGCTCCTCCTGCGGGGCCGTTACCGGCGCTTCATGGCGATTGGGGAAGACCCGGCGCACACCGCTGGGCTCCAAGGCGTGCACTAGGTTCTCCTGGCGGTGCGAGGTAGCCAGAATCACCACGGCGAGGGAAATACACCTTCGTTGACGTACTCTTCGATGTGCTCACGGTACCAGTCAGGGTTCCCCTCTGCCGCCTCGGCCCACGCCGACTCCACGATTGGCGCATGGAAGTCCCGGCTGCGGTCGCTGCCGCAAGCGCGGCAGCGAGCCCGCCACCAGACATAGACCTCACCTTCACCAGAGAAGCCAGCCATAAGATTATGGCGGTAATCGGATGGCGGATAGTCGCGATACCACCGTTGCAGCAGGGCATCCATATCCGGCAGATCCAGATCGATCTCGTAGAAGGTCTGGGTGCGATAGGAGAACCAGCGGGCCTGCACGGAAGACGGAGCGGGCATGGGCCGAGGCAAGCCGGCAGTTGCTCCCCCTGTGGGAGGCCGCTTATCGAAACCTCCTCCCAGATTTCCTCCTGGCGACCACCAGGCATGGTCGAAGGTCAATTCTTCCACCCATACCGGCCAACCCGTGGGACCACCATTGAGCTGTATCGCAAAGTCGTAGCGCCTAGGCTCCGCCTCGCAGGCGGCACTCAATAGCAGCAGTGCCAACAACAGCCCCCGTCCCAGGCGGGCTATCCATGACCTAGGCATCCTGAGGCTCCTGCGGGGCCGTTACCGGCGCTTCGTGGCGATTGGGGAAGACCCGGCGCACACCGCTGGGCTCCGGCGCATGGGCCAGACTTTCCTGGCGGAGGCGGTGCGAAGTATGGATGTAGCCGGCGAAGTGCTCGTGCGATATGTCCAGCATCCACTGCTGGCCGCGTCGCCTGCCGCCTTCCCACCACTCATCGATCAGGGTTTGCAGCTCAGTGGGAATGGCATGATCCGGATTCGATGGTAGCAGGGGCCTCAAAGGCACCCATGCTCGCTTCGCCTCTTCGTACATTTGGTGCAGGGCGTAGATGGCCAGCTCCTTGCGCGTGGCGCGGCGTTCGATCTCGAGCACGTCCCTGCCATCCACACGAATGTCGAGCCCTCTGGCCTGCGCCTCCGCCTGAGCTCGGCGAATCGTCTCCCCATTGGCCCCCAGCCCAGCACGGCGCCGCACGATCAGCTCCTCATGATTGGCAAAGCCCAGTTCCAGGTTGGGATTTTCATAGCCGCCGCCGATATCGGAGTGTACTCCTGGTAGGACAATTTCGGCGAAGTTACCGGGGTGGTTGCCCTGGGCATCGGCAATGCTGCTGAGCGGGAAGTTACGGCGAATCTCGTGATGGGCGGTGAGCTGCACCACGCGGGCGGCACTGCCCGAGGCGATATAGAGATCGAAATCGAGATTACGGGCAGTGCCGGGCCAGTAGAAGCTGCCCACGGTATCGAACAGCCCGACGAAGCGCACCTGCGGAAAGGGAACCGGCCTAGGCGGAAAGGCCAGGATGCGGCGCAGCGGTGGTTGATAGCCTGGCCTGTCGAGGCGGAAGTCCGGTACCAGAAGCGTTTCCGACCAGCGATGGATCAGGTTGACGAAGTGCCGGGCCAAGGCCGCGCCACGGCTGAAGCCGAACACATCGAAGGTGACCGTGGCATCCGGGTTGTCCTCCAGAATCTCGCGGACATCAGTCAGCGCCTGTTCGATACGCGCATGACCACCCTCCGGACCCACACCCGTGCCCAGCCCAGCGAGGTCTTCGGAGACCACAAAGCCATCCTCGCTCTCCCGGCCGGTAATGGTCCCCACGCCATGGACATAGACTCGATAGTAATCACCGTCATCACCATCATACCGATACAGATCGTACAGCTTGGCCACGTTGGTGATATCGCGATCGGACAACTGCCGGTCATTGAACATGTTGTTGCCGGTGCCGTCGAAGAACACACCGATCTGCAGGTTACGCTGCGGTGCGGGTGGCGTTTCCGGCACCGGTGGCGGGGTGGAGAGCTTCGGCTCGGGAGCGGGCGTGGGGCGCGCCACACCAACGTCACCGAAGCGTTGCAGCGAGGCCACGGCCTGCGGCCCCAGCCCCCGGGCATTCAGGCGCTCGAGGTTCCATTCGATCAGGCTCGTGGAGCCCGGCAGATATGTCCCGGATAGATTCGGGCGCCACTGCTCGCCGTTCCACACGACCAACGGGGAGGAGGGACGGTCGAAACTGTCATTCAAGACCAGCAGCAGATCACCCTCCTTGACCGCCTTGACGATCTTTCGGATCGCCACTTCCTTGTCCGGGTACAGACCGTAGCCACCCGCCCTTTTATACAACGAGGAGAGGGTTTCCCGGCCAGACTCCCTCGATAGCTTGCTCTCGACCTTGCTCGCGGCAAGTGAGGGCAACTCGATGAAGGGAAGGTCGATATCCCTGACGTCATGACCACGAATGAGCTTCCAGAACATTGCCCGCCTCTCCTATCCCTGGCTTTCCATGAAAGGAAAGTGGATTAGGGTATCCAGATGGTGTAGGACGCCGCTATGGACAATTTCCTACAATGACCATGGCCAATGGATTAATTCGCTAGACGAACATTGCCCTGACGGGACCAGTACAACCCCATTGAGGTAATGAAAAAGGCATGACAGCGCCAGCACCCGAAAACGATGTTAGCCGATCACTTGGCCCGCATCGCCGGCGCCTTGATGGGTGGGCCGGCCTAGCCGGCGTCGCCTTCGCCGGGCTTTCGCTCCCGCCCTCTCTCAGCCCCCTCTTCGCCCGAGCCGGCTTCGTCGGCACGGGCGAAAGCCTCGATGACCTGCGCCACCACCTTGCGCTGCTCTACCGGCAGCGCCAGGTAGCGCTGCAGCACACGACGCTCCTCGGCGCCGACCGACGCCTCCCAAACGCCGTGGGGCTCGCTCACCCGATAGTTACCATGCTCGCCGAAGCGCAGCGTCTGCGGTTCGACTCCTAGCCACTCGGCCAGTACTTGCAACTTCTCTTGCTGAGGCAGGGTTTCGCCGCACAGCCAACGCCTCACGCCTTGTAGCGTGACGGGCTTGCCCCAGTAGCGCAGATTGAACTCTCGTTCGAGCACGGCAGGGCGCGGTTCGTAGCCGGCGGCACGCATGGCGGCGGCCAGACGCTCGGCAAAGGCGGTCTTTTCATTCATCGGTGGAATGTGCCGCGCGCGCCGGGGCTACAGTTGAACCAATGGTTGATGCAATAAAACAACAAATGGTTTACTTTCATCATGTCAGAGGCCCTCGTACGCCCGCCAACCATCCCGGATGGCCTGGCGCACCGCAGGGAGGACGGCAGCCACCCGCTGCCGGCGATACCACAGGGAACCCTCATGCCGGACTCGCTTGATAAGGAACTCGATGCGAGCATCTACCCATCCGTGCCATCGACCGTGGATGCGGTACAGCCGCACGGCTGTCTCATCGCTTTCGACAACGATTGGCAAAGCGTGCGCCTGGTGAGCGCCAATCTCTCATGTTTCTTCGGCGTTTCGGCCAGCGAAGCGCTCGGACGGCGCCCGGAACAGGTGCTGGGGGCCGACACCGCAACGGCTCTGGCACGCACCTTGGCCAAGGGAGCACCCGGCATGACGGTCCCCTCGGGCCAAGCGGATGTGGCCTCGCAGCATCTCTATGTCTCCACGCGTGTATCCGGACAATATGTCATTCTGGAAGTGGAGCCCCTGGCGACAGATAGCCACGACCTGCCGGGGCTCGGCCATGCCTGGAGCTCCCGCCTCGCCCGGGCCGGCAACCTCCATGAACTACATGCCCAATTGCTGCGGGCGCTGCAGGCCCTGAGCGGCTTCGAATCCTGCACGCTGCATAGCCATGAGTATGGCGGAGATGGCATGCGGCGGGGCCAGGAAGGCATGCGCCTGGAGCCTTTTCCCAGCACCGTTGAGCATCGTATCGACACACCCTTGATGCTGGTCGACAGTAGGGCGAAACCGGTCGAGCTGTTGGCGATACCTGGACCGCTGCCCGCCCCATCGCCCTGCTCACTGCGACTGCCTCCCCCAAGGCTGGGGGGCTGGCTGAAAGGCCGACAGGCGCGTGCGGCACTCATCCTCGCTCTGCACGGGACGACCCCGGGCCAAAGCCTGGTGGTTTGTCGGGACCGGCAACCACGCCATCTCCCCCCGCCCCTGCGCCACCTGCTGCAACAGTTGGTTCAACTGGCTGCGCTACGCGGAGCGCTACTGCACGAGAAGCGCGAAACCAAGCACCGCTACCGCCTGCTGCACGAGCGCAATACCAAACTTCAGTGGCTGGCCTACACCGATCCGTTGACCCAGGTGGCGAACCGCCATCGCATCGAGCAGGTACTCGAGGCCGAGCTGACACTGGCCAGCCGCAACGCCAAGCCCCTGGCCCTGCTGCTGTTCGACGTCGACCATTTCAAGCCGATCAACGATACCCACGGCCATGAAGTGGGAGATCGCGTGTTGTACCAAGTAGCCCAGCAGACCCGGATGCAGCTGCGCGAGGGCGACCACCTGGGCCGCTGGGGCGGCGAGGAGTTCATCGTCGTGGTGCCCGGCTGCGACCTGGCTCGGGCTCAGGAGCTGGCCTGGCGCCTGTGTCAGGCTCTTGCCGGCTCCACCATCGAACCGGTCGGCCAGGTCACGGCCAGCTTCGGTGTTGCCGTCAGCCAGCCCGGCGACACCTCGCGCAAGCTGGTACAGCGTGCCGACCGCGCCATGTATCGCGCCAAACGGGCGGGGCGTGCCTGTGTCAGGACCCAGGAGATCGACGAGTGATGCGCGTCACTCTCCCTGGCACGCCAGCAGCCGGCGCATGGCCGCTGTCGGCTGTTCGAGCTTCTCGTAGCGCCGGCTGGCATCGTAGCTGACATTGAAGGCGTCGAAGTAGTCGTCCAGCACTTGTGCCGCTTGTTCGTCGCCACTCTGCCGCAGCAGCTCGGCGGCCACCTCGGCGGTGCATAGATGGGCCTGGGAGGCGGGCTTGCGCAGCCGATAGCGAGTCAGTCGCGTCGTCGCCAACGGCAGCACCGGCAAGCGGTCGAGATAGGGACTCTTGCGGAAGATGCGCCTCGCCTGGCGCCAGGTGCCGTCCAGCAGGATGAATACCGGCGTCCTGCCGCTGGCCTTGACCTCACCGACTACGGCCATGTCCACTACGCGATCGGCATAGTCCGGCTGGTCGTCTGGGAAGATCACGAAGGGGGCGAAGCGTGGGTCGTCGAGCAACGCCAGCAGGCGCTCGTCCGGCGTCGTGCGATACCAGGTGAACACCTCGGTATCCGGCAGCACGTCGCGGATCAGGCGCCCGGTATTGGTCGGCTTGAGATGCTCCAGCGGATGCGTGACCAACCAGACCCGCGCCTCGCTCTCGGCGTTGACCCGGTAAGGGCAGAGGCAGTTGAGCACCGGCAGATTGCAGCCGGGGCAGCGCTCGGTGAAGCTGCCCCGCGCCTTGAACTCACGCCTCGGCGGGCGGGAATGACCGGTTGCGGGGTCATGGTAATGCCCGGCCTCGGGGGCGCGGTCGGCAAGGTCGGCCTGGCCAGTCTCATCCAGCATCATCACGTATCCAGGGGCGGCGGGTGCGGCATTCTAGCATCCTGACGCTCACCCCAGCAGGGTTTCCGGTACCCACAGCCGTCCCTCACGCCGCCAGTAACGCACCAGCTCCGGCACCCCCTTACCGGCGGGCTGGCTGATGCGAAACACGCCAGGCGGCGCCAGCGCCGCGGCCTCGGGGTCCACCAGCACGCTGGGCGCGTCGAGCGGCGTATGTTCGAGCAGCGAGGCCGCCGGCATCACGGCCAGCGAGGTGCCCACCACCAGCAGCATGTCCGCCTCGGCGACGATCTCGCAGGCCTCGCCGAAGTGCGGCACGCTCTCGCCGAACCACACCACGTCGGGGCGCAGCTGACTGCCCTTGTCGCAGATGTCGCCTAGCTCGATGCCGCCGCGGGGCAGCGGATACTGCATGCGGGCATCCACCGTGGAGCGTGCCTTGAGGATCTCACCGTGCAGGTGCAGCACGTTGCGCGAACCGGCACGCTCGTGCAGGTCGTCGATGTTCTGGGTAATGATGCTGACGCGAAAGCCCTGGCGCTCGAGATCCGCCAGGGCCTTGTGCGCGGCGTTGGGGCGTGCCCGGCGCACCTGCTCGCGGCGCAGGTTGTAGAAGTTCAGCACGCGCGCCGTATCACGCCGCCAGGCCTGGGGCGTGGCGACCTCCTCGATGGGATGCTCGGCCCACAGTCCATCGCCGGCGCGAAAGGTCTGGATGCCGCTCTCGGCACTGATGCCCGAGCCGGTGAAGACCACCAGGTGGGGTCGCCTTGGGTCTGACATGTCTCTCCTCAGGTCAACGCGCCGCCACTGGGCGCGCGTTCAATACACCAGACCGTTCTCCTCGCTGGCGCTGAAGCGCTGCTTGTTGCGATAGGGATAGACGTCGATTACCCGCCCATCGAGGATCGCCTGCTGCACGCTCTTCCAGTAGTCGGCATCGAACAGCTCGGGGTGGAGCTGGTAGAAGAGCTTGCGCAGCTTGAGATCGGCAAACAGGAACGGTCCGAACTCCTCGGGGAAAATATCATTCGGCCCCACCGAGTACCAAGGTTCGCTGGAGAGCTCCTGCTCCGGGTACATCGGCTCGGGAATGTGACGGAAGTTGCACTCGGTGAGATAGCACACCTCGTCGTAGTCGTAGAAGATTACCCGGCCGTGGCGGGTCACGCCGAAGTTCTTCAGCAGCATGTCGCCGGGGAAGATGTTGGCTGCCGCCATCTGCTTGATGGCGTTGCCGTAGTCCTTGAGCACCGCGTGGGTCTCTTCCTCGCTGCACTGCTCCAGGTAGAGGTTGAGCGGCGTCATCATGCGCTCGGTGTAACAGTGCTTGATGAGCACCTTGTCGCCTCTGAGCTGCACGGTGGAAGGCGCCACCTCGAGAAGATGTTCGAGGCACTCCGGGGCGAAGTGATCCTTGCGTGCAATGAAGTTGGAGAACTCCTGGGTGTCGGCCATGCGCCCGACCCGGTCGTGGCGCTTCACCAGCCGGTACTTCTCGCGCACGGTGTCGCGGCTCATCTCCTTGGAGGGGTCGAAGCGGTCCTTGATGATCTTGAACACGGTACGAAACGAGGGCAGCACGAATACCGCCATGACCATGCCGCGCACGCCCGGCGCGATGATGAACTTGTCCTCGCGCCTGGCCACCTGGCGGTTCAGCGCACGGAAGAACTCGGTCTTGCCATGCTTGAAGAAGCCGATGGCGGAATAGAGCTCGCCCGCCGGCTTGTCGGGCATCAGCTGCTGCAGATAGTCGACGAACTCCCCCGGCACCCGCACCTTCACCTGAAAGTAGGCGCGGGTGAAGGAGAAGATGATCGAGACCTCATCCGACTCGATCAGCACGGTATCGAGATGCAGCCCCTCCCCCTGCTCATGCAGGATCGGCAGCACCAGCGGCACCTGGGTGCCGTCGCCGTGAATCCGCCCCACCAGATAGGCGCCCTTGTTGCGATAGAACACGCTCTTGAGCAGCTCGACCTCAGCATCCGGGGCGTCGAGCAGGACCTGAGGCAGGTGTCCGCTCAGGAACTCGCCTCCCAGACGCGCGTCACGCTCCAGATCTTCGAAGGGAGTCTCGAACGGTGCCTCGACGAGCGCCCAGCGAATCGCCGCCTCCCAGTCGCCATTCACCTGCAAGCGGCGACACGGCTCCAGGCCCGAGTGGTGGGCCGCCGCATCCCGCGAGCTATAGACGAACATCCAGTCGTTGCGGATATGACGGTGATGGAAGATCGAACAGAACAGCGAGTTGAAGTAGGTCTCGGCCAGCTCGTAGTCGAGCCGCTCGCTGATCATTTCGGCATAGTGATTGCGCGCCTCACGCCAGCACTCGCAGTGGGTCAGGTCGTCCTCGTCCAGAGCCCGCTTCAGCCGCCCCAGGGTCTCGCCGACCTTCTCCTCGTAGAGGTTGATGCGTTCGGCCGAGGCCTGCTGCGCCTCGCGCCAGGCGGCGTCGCGAAAGCGCCGGCTGGCATCGGCGGTGATCTCCTTGAAGCGGGTACGGTACTCGTCGAAGCCGTGCAGAATGGTCGCGGCAAGGCGATAGGCGGGGGAATGCTTCATGGCAGACTCCGAGCGACGTTATTCGACAGCTTCGCCAATTCTCGTTCGGGATGCGAGCCGACCATGGTGGTGGCGGCTGTAGTTTCGCAACAGCCGAGGTAACACGAACGTGATCTCAATGAAACGATTTCGTCATCGAGCATTGGCAGGGTAGGGCCACCAATAAATGCCCAATTCCAACCATTCGAGGTGACTCATGTTCAAGCTCGTTCTCCCCTTTGCCGCCCTTGGCCTAATGGCCGCCGCCACTCAGGCTCAAGCAGCAGAATCTTGCCCCGCCACCCTGCGCTTCGCCGATACAGGTATAGAGGGCACCGAGGAGCTCCAGCGCGCATTCAGCGACTTCGTCGAGGAAGTTGAGTCGCGCCTGAGCGTCAATGTAGAGTTTTTCCCTGTAGGCAACCGTACTACCGCTATCAACGCCCTGCGCTTCGAGCAAGTCGATATCGTACTGGCCGGCCCCTCGGAATACGTGCTGATGGCCGAGCGTGTCGATGGCGTCCAGCCCATCACCGCCATCGTACGACCTGAATATTACTCCGTGTTCATCGCCGCCTCCGACAGCGGCATAGAATCGCTGGAGGATCTGCGCGGCAAGCATGTGGCCATGAAGGATCATGGTTCCACTACTGGCCATATCATGCCCAGCTACATGCTGCACAAAGCCGGCCTGGACATTGACCGCGACTTGCAGATCTCGCTGCTCGACGGTGCTCGCATGCAGGCCTTGGCTTCCGGCGAAGTAGATGCCGTGGGTACCGGCGTTCGCGACTTTGCCCCCTTTGCCTCCCGCCACGGTGAGGATAGTTATCGCATCATCGAGCGTGGCCAGGATATGCCGGGCGACCCCATAGTGGCCGGTCCGCATATATCCGCCGACTGCGTCAGTGAAATCCGGGAGGCCTTCATGGCTGACCCGGAGGGCCTGTTGCAGGCGATCCTCTCCCCAGGCGAGCGCGACAAGTACATCGGCGCCGAAATGGTTCGCGTGAATGACGCGGAGTACGACGTGGTGCGCGAATCCTACGCCCTGCTGGGTCTCAACGACTGAGTGTGAGCCATATGCAAGTGACAGTAAGCGACCTGACCAAGGTCTACCCGGACGGCACTCGTGCCATCGACGGACTGTCGTTCGAGGTGGCTCCCGGAGAGGGCGTGGTGATCCTCGGCCACAACGGCTGCGGCAAGTCGACTTTGATGAAGTGTCTGACCGGTCTCGAGCGCCCCACGACGGGGCGCCTCGAGCTGGATGGCGTAGACCTCACCCGGGCCTCCCGTCGTCAGCTGCGCCCGCTGCGTCAGCGTATTGGCTGCGTATTCCAGAAGTTCAACATGGTTGGCAACCTCTCGGTACTGCAGAACGTGCTGTTCGGCCTGATGGGTCACCGCGGCATCCTCGCAAGCCACGCGCTGACCGCCAGTCGTGAGTCGCGCATGGCGGCCATGGGAGCCCTGGAGCGAGTCAGTCTCGCCCACCTGGCAGCGCGCCGCACCGACACCCTCTCCGGTGGACAGCAACAACGCGTAGCCATCGCCCGCATGCTGATGCAGGACGCTGAGATCGTGCTTGCCGACGAGCCGGTGGCAAGCCTCGACCCCAAGACCGGCCGCGAGGTCATGGAACTGCTGTGGTCGGTGGTACGCGAGCGCGGCATGATCGTGCTCTGCGTGCTGCACCAAATCGAACTCGCCCGCGAGTTCGGCGACCGACTGATCGGGCTCAAGCAGGGCCACCTGGCCTTCGACCAGCCGAGCACTGCCGTCAGCGATAACGACATCACGGCCCTCTATCAAATCGACAACCAGCAGGAGGCCGAAGCGGATGACCGTACCTTCGTCCCGACACAGCGCACCGCCCAGGCTTGAGCGCCCTTCCGCCATTGCCTTTATTCTGCTGATCGGGTTGGCTGCCTTCTTCCTGACCGGCCTGCAAGGCGCCAATATCAATCCGGAGCGGCTGATCCGGGGCGTCTCCAACCTGGGCACCTTCTTCGGCGAGGCGATGCCGCCGAATTTCTCGCGCTGGGACGTGATTGCCACCGCCATGCTGGAGACCTTCCAGATGGCTATCGTCGGGGTAGTGTTCGGAGTCATCCTTAGCCTACCAATGGCCCTGCTGTGTGCGCGCAACACCAGCCCGCACCCTGTCGTCCGGGTCATCTCACGCAATATCGTCGCGACTCTGCGCACCGTGCCGGATCTGGTATGGGCGCTGATATTCGTGGTGGCCGTGGGGCTCGGTCCCCTGGCGGGCATTCTTGCCATCATCATGGACACCATCGGCTTCTGTGCGCGCTTCTTCTCCGAGCGTATCGAGGAAGTCGACCCTGGCCCGGGCCAGGCACTGGCCGCCACCGGCGCCTCGCGTAGCGGCGTGATATGCGGGGCCATCCTGCCGGAGTGCACTCCCTCCTTCGTTGCCACCAGCCTGTTTTCGGTGGAGAAAGCGGTACGCAGCGCCGTGGTGCTTGGACTGGTGGGCGCCGGTGGTATCGGCGTGGAGCTCTCGGCCTCGATGAACCTGTTCCGCTACGACCAAGCCCTGACCGTCATTCTCGCGATCCTCGTGGTCGTGATCGGCGTCGAGCAGATCAGCGCCTGGATCCGCAAGCGGGTGATCTGAGCGACGCGCCTTTCTTCCAAGGCCGCCGACTGGCGGCCTTTTTATTTTTTGGCAGTTACAGAAAATTCTCTTAAAAAGTTGCGAATACAACATCTGACATAATCACATCAAATCATGACCACAACCATCTAAAAAACCAGGATAAAAACAGAAAAATCACGCCTGACAATATAGCCATAAAAAAACGACAACGACATTAACAAACGGGAAACACAGAAGTAACACTCAAGCATTAGCCTTAATCCTGTCGAATCACGCGACCTCATAATGAGACCTAACCCTTCGCCAAGGACAGGTGAATAAGATCCCAAAACGACAGGCAACACTCATGAATCTTTGGAAGAATATGCCCTTGGCTCGCTCCGTGGCTCTGGTAGCAGTTGTGGCGGGGGCTTCCGCCTCCCAGATGGCCGTAGCCAGTGAAGATGCCCTTCTCGAACGCCTGATGGAACGAGGTGTGCTTACCCAGCAAGACGTGGATGAACTCCGTGCCGAAACCCAAGACGATCAGGCCGCTGCCCAGCAGCCAACCCGAGAGGATGGACTGCAGTACGAACCCCAAGAGGGCTTGCAGCAGGATGATGTCAACGTTCAAGTACGACGTTTCGGGGTAGAGACGGCCGACGGCAGCGATCGCTTTCGGATACGCGGCCGCTTGATGCTCGATGCCGCCCACGTCGGTGATAATGTAGATACTACCGATGACCATCGCATTGGTGAAGGTAACCTTGCCGATACTGGCACTATTATTCGGCGCGCCAGGCTGGGCGCCCTAGGCCTATTTCATGATGATTGGGAGTGGCAGCTAGAAGTGGACTTCCGCGATGAGGAGGTACGCTTCGCCAATGCCTACATCGCCTATTTGATGGATAATGGTCGCCTGGCATTCGGCCATTTCAAGGAGCCTTTCAGCCTCGAAAGCTCTACCAGCTCGCGTCGCATTTCATTCCTCGAGCGGGCCACACCCATTGATGCCTATCGACCTAGCCGAAGCCTGGGGGTTATGTACGAGACGCTGCAGCCGGATTGGTACGCTGCGCTGGGGCTTTTCGGTGGAGATGGCGTTGGACGAAACCGTGACGTATCCGAGGGATATGCGCTCTCTGGTCGCGCCAGCATCGCCCCGGTCAATGAAGACAATGTCTTCGTGCATCTTGGCGTCTCCGGCAACTATCGAAAAAATGCCCGTGACGAAGATGATGGCGAGTATGAAGACGTTCGCATGCGCAGCCGTCTTGGCACTCGAGCCATTGATGGCCGCATCATCGGTCGGCGCGACATGGAGGCCGTTAGCGACTTCACTACAACTAACCTTGAGTTCGCTGCTGGCCATGGACCCTTCTCGGTTCAGGCAGAGTACATTCGCCAGGATCTCAGCCGGGACGCCAACGACCCCAACTTCTCCTCCGGCGAAGTCGACAGCATGACCATGGACGGCTGGTATGCCCAAGCGGGCGTCTTCCTGACCGGTGAATCGCGTAACTACCGAGCATTTAGCGGCGATTTTGGCCGCGTTACGCCGCACCGTCCCTTCAATCCTTCACAGGGACACTGGGGGGCCTTTGAGCTACTCGGACGCTATGCCACCGCGGATCATACCGAACATCATGCGCCTCGCGGCAGACAGCAGGTCGATCACTGGACACTGGGGCTCAACTGGTACCTCCAGCCCGAGATCATCGCCAAGTTCAACGTTATGTATATCGACGCCGAAGCCGGTGATGAAAGCTTGGACGATGGCGTCAAGGAGTGGGATAGCTGGGTGCTCGGCGCACGTCTGCAGTACGAATTCTAGGCTCTCAGCACCAACATGACGGTTCGGGCACAGGGAGGTGCCCGATGACAAGCGTCATCCTCGTGTCACATCACTGACATCTTTCCCCTCTAGGTTGGGGCTTTCATGCAAGAGAGGCACCCTGACATGCCCACCCCTGCGCTCCGGATCGACCGCCTGCATAAGCGCTTCGGCCAAGTCGTGGCGCTCGATGGCATAGATCTCATGCTGCACAGAGGCCAGGTGCTTGCCCTGCTCGGCCCTTCCGGCTGCGGCAAGACCACACTACTACGTTGCATCGCCGGCCTCTCCGAAGCGAATGAAGGCGAGATTCATCTCGACGGCGAATGCGTTGCGGCACCGGGCCGCCATCTGAGTCCCGATGATCGCCGACTGGGCATGGTCTTTCAGGATTACGCCCTCTGGCCACACATGAGCGTGTACCAGAACGTGGCGTTTCCGCTTGAAATGCAGGGGGTGAAGGCCAACGCCCGCCGCCCCCAGGTGGAATGGGCACTCGCGCTGGTGGGACTTGCCGATTTCGCCGAGCGCACTCCCGGCGCGCTTTCGGGTGGCCAGCAACAGCGAGTCGCGCTGGCCCGGGCCATCGTGGCCAAACCGCGCTTGCTGCTGATGGACGAACCGCTCTCCAATCTCGACAAGGGCCTGCGCGAAAGCTTGGCGCTGGAGATCCGCAGCCTGATCGAGGAGCTCGGCCTGACCGCCGTCTTTGTCACCCATGATCAACACGAAGCCTTTGCTCTGGCCGACCGGGTCGCCGTGCTGCAGCAGGGCCGCCTACAGCAGGTCGACTCACCCGAAAGGCTCTTCCACACCCCGGCCACCCCAGCCATTGCCGATTTCGTGGATGCCGGCACCCTGCTCGACGCTCGGCTCGACGCCCACGGCCTTGCGATCGCCGATACCCGGCTGCCACTCGCTGCGGCCTGCGGCCATCAAGGCGAGATTCGCCTGCTGCTGCCGCGCAGGGCCCTTCACCTCTGCGCCCCCGACGATGGCCTGCTTCGCGCACGCATTACCGGTCGACTATTCCAGGGCGAGCACCTGTCGCTTCAGCTCACCCTGGCCGACGGCCGCACGCTCAAACTGCATGCACCTCATGCTCCTGAGCGCGGCTGTCTGGTAGGGGTCGGCATCGATGTCAGCGCTTTGCGTGCGTGGGATGCCAACGCAAGCCTGCTCGACCTCATACCACGCACAGGCGTGGCCACTCCAGTACCGGCTAAACCCGACCTACGCCACTCAATCGATGACTCAGGAGAATGACCGCCATGTTTCCTTTGAAACCTCTTGCCTTGGGGGTCTGCCTAATAGCCATTCCGAGCCTGGCCTCGGCGAGCGCGCTCACCGTCTACTCCGCCGGGCCCGGTGCGCTGATCGAAGACCTTGCCGCCGACTTCACCAGGGAGACGGGTATCCAGGTCAACGTCTTCCAGAGCACCACGGGCCAGGTCATGGCACGACTGGAGTCCGAGCAATCCAATCCGCTGGCGGACGTGGTGATCTCCGCCTCCTGGGACAGTGCAAAATCGCTGCATGAACAGGACCTGTTGCACCCCTACCTCTCGCCCAATGCCGAGACGGTACCTGACTTTCTCAAGTCCGAACACTACGTCGCCCAGGGCGTTTCGGCTCTGGCGCTCGTGTGGAATCGCGACAGCGATGTCCCTCAACCAGGCGATTGGAGCGATCTCACCGATGCAGCCTATCGCGATCAGGTCACCATGCCCGACCCGGCCCAGTCGGGAGCGGCATTCGAACTGATCACAGGCCTGCTCACTGCCATGGGCGATGAAGCCACTTGGTCCCTTGTCGAAGAACTCTCCGATAACGGCATGATCGTGCCCGGCCCCAATGCCCGCGCCCTCAATCCGGTGCTGCAGGGTGCCAAGTCGGTGGTGTTCGGTGCGGTAGACTACATCTCGCTTGGCCAGCAGGCCGATGGTGAGGCCATTGAGGTGATCTTTCCGACCAGCGGCACGGTCATCGCCCCTCGACCGATGATGATTCTCGCGTCTAGCCGCATGCCCAACGAGGCCGAGCGGTTCATCGACTTCGTGCTCTCCGAACAGGGGCAGGCGCGGGTCGCCGAGAGCTATCTCATGCCGGCCCGCAGCGATATCGAGGCGCTGCGTCCGACGCTCGAGGAATTGACCCTGATCGACGTGGACAGCGAGGCGATGAATGCTCAGCGCGACGTCATCCTGCAGCGCTTCCGCGAGGTCACGGGTAGTTGATGTCCGAGCGTATTGCCTGGCGCCTGCCCCGGGTCAACGGGGCTGGCGTCATCATGCTGCTGACGGCGATGGCCCTGTTGCTGCTGGTGGGGTTGCCGCTCCTCTACGTGTTACTGCAGGCCATCTTCCCCGGCTGGTCGCGTGGCGAGCTAAACGGTGCCTTCACCCTTTTCGTTCCCTTGCTCTCCGATCCGGCACTGCTCGGGCTGCTGGGCAATACCCTGCGCCTGGGTCTAGCCGTGGTGGTCGTCTGTGCCCTGCTGGCCATTCCCCTGGGTGCACTGAGAGCTTTGACCCGGGTACCCGGGGGTGCCGCCTGGGACCTGATCTTCCTGATTCCTTTCATGATCCCACCCTATATCGCGGCACTCTCCTGGATGCTGACGCTGCAGCCTCGGGGCTATGCCGAGCAGCTCACTGGGCTTTCCGGTGGCGCATTTCTGTTTTCGTTTTCCGGCATCGTCTTCGTGATGGTGCTCAACGTCTTTCCGGTGGTCTACTTCGCCGTGTCGCGCACCATGATGAGTGTCGGCGGTCGCTATGCCGCCGCGGCCCGGGTCAGCGGCGCCGGCCCCTGGCGCGCCTTCTGGCGCATCACGCTGCCGCTATCCACCCCTGGCATCGCGGCCAGTCTGCTGCTGGTTTTCGCCCTGACCATCGAGGAATTCGGGACACCGGCGACGCTGGGCGCGCAAGCTGGCTACAAGGTTCTGGTCACCGGCATTCATGAGCGCTTCTCCGACTGGCCCATCGATATCCCAGGGGCGGCAGTGTTGTCGCTGCTTCTAGTGATGCTGGCCATGGCCGCCTTCTACCTGCAGCACTGGCTGGTGACACGACGCTCCTTCGTCAGCCAGACAGGCAAGCCTGCCGCCCCGGAGAGCATCGAGCTCGGACTCTGGCGCTGGCCGGTGCTGGCGCTCTTCGGACTGGTCGGACTGATCTCGGTGGGCGTGCCGATCCTTGCCGTGCTGGCCACCGCCTTCACCGGCACCCTCTCCGGCGGGCTGACCCTGGAGAACGTTTCACTGCGCCACTTCGAGGCATTGCTGGCCAACCGCGGCGGTGCGCTGCAGGCACTTTCCACCAGCCTGGGCCTGGCCATCGGTGCCGCCGTACTCACCGGCATACTAGGGGCTCTCGTCGGCTATCTGGTGGTACGCGCACAACTGCGCGGCAAGGGCCTACTCGACCTGCTCTCGCTACTGCCCAATACCATGCCCGGCATCGTGGTCGCGGTGGGCTTGATCCTGGCCTGGAACCAAGCCTGGTGGCCGATTCAGATCTACAATACCGGTGCCATGCTGCTACTCGCCTACGCCTGCCTGTTGCTTCCCTATCCGGTGCGCTACGCCTCGGCGGCCTTCCGCCAGATGGGCGAAAGTCTGGAAGCCGCCGCGCGTGTCTGCGGCGCTGGTTTCTTTACCGCCTTCCGACGCATCCTGCTGCCCGCCCTGGCACCGAGTTTGATCGTCTCCATGCTACTGGTCTTCGCCATTGCGTCACGCGAACTGGTCGCATCACTGATGGTAGCCCCCGCCGGCATGCGCACGGTCTCGACCTTCGTCTTCGGTCAGTTCGAGCAGGGCTCTCCTGGAGTCGGCATGGCGATGAGTGCCGTGGCGATCTTCACCACCACGGCGCTGCTGGTGGCGCTGACCGTATTCAGCCGCAAGCGTCTGCCGATTGCCGGTTGAGGCGAGCGGCAGGTCCGGTCGCTGAGGCATGGCAACAGAAAAGATTCGCTATCAGGAGTGGATGGTCATGCCGCAACCATTGAGCAGTTCAACCGTGTATCTGATCCGTCACGGCCAAACGACAGGAGACATCGAGAACAGATTTGGGGGCGCCTACGACGACTACCTGACCGATCTCGGTAAAGAGCAGAGCCGCAACGTAGCGCAGGCATTACAAGACTCACCATTGGAGATCGTCTACTCGAGCTCCCTCAACCGCGCGTTGGAAACGGCAGACATCATTGCGGATTGTCTTGACGTGCCACGTGGTGTCCTCCCGGAGTTCAGGGAATGCAATCGTTACGGCATCCTGTCAGGCATGACCAAGCATGAGGCGCTACAGCATCACCCACAAGAAGTCGCCAAGCTAAAAGACCCGGAGGGGACTGTCACGGGCGCAGAATCTTATCGCGACTTCAGACAGCGGGTGACGGCTGCTTTCGAAAGACTATTTACCGACGGCGCGAAAGGAGAGATAGCCTTAGTGACTCATGGAGGCGTATTTCGTCTATTGCTCCGCGACATCCTGGGACTCGGAGAAGCCTCTGTCGGCGACTGTGCCCGGATAAAATTATGGGTTGGGCAAAAAGGAATACGCGTGATCGAACAACATGGTATCAATATTAAGTAAAACAGCACCACACATTACGCTCTTCCACTACAAAAAGCGATTCCGAACGAAGAAAGCCGACAGTTTCACTGTCGGCAAAGTAGAAACAGTACCTAAAAAAGCAACATCAAAGACGACTGCCAGTCTTACCTATCCGGCTTTGTCCGGTAGCGGAGAAAGCCGGACTCTTCAGATCGACTTAAAAGTCGTATCTAATACCAACGGTGTAGAGAAGGCTATCGTCGATATTCTCACCGCTGACATCTGCATCAAAGATTTCAGCGTAGACACGCATCGGCCTGAAGCGATAGTCGACACCGATTGCCCAAGGATTATTGCTGCTCACCTCGTCCCCGACATAGCTAATGTCATAGACATCGGCATAGATGTTCCCTTGGCCATAGTTGAAGGTTGCGCCTAGACTGAAAATCTCTTTTCTGGCGCTATCGGACGCATTGTCATTGACCGAGCCCAGCTCCTCGTAGCGGATACGAGCAGAGAAGTTGGGCAGGAACTGATACTGGGCGGCAATGCCCCAGATGTCCTCACCGGCGGCGTTGTTACTGCCGCCATTGTAGCGGGCGCCGCGGTCGGAGACATCCTTGGACTGGTTGTAGCCCGCTGCCAGGTAGAGATCGTTCCAGGTGTAGCTGAGGGCCGCTGCTGCAGACGTCGTCGAGCTATTGTCCTGGGCACCAATCACAGCGTCATTGCCGCTCAGGTGCTTGACCTGAACGTGGCCCTGAAGGCCGTTGAACACCGGCGAGGAGTAGGCCAGGGTGTCGCCACGCGAGCCCACCGAGCCGCTGTCAAGGCTGATGAATCCTTCATTCTCGTAGACATCGAACAGGCTGGAAACCGCCTGGAAGTAGACGCTATCGAAGTTCCCGATGGTCACGGTTCCCAGCTGCTGGCTTCTCAGGCCCAGGAAGCTGTTGCGGATGGTCATGGGGGAAGTGTTCTGAGCGTCCGCATTGAAGCGGAACTCCATACGCGCGAAGACGCTGAGGTCACTGTTCAATTCATGGTTGGCACGGAAGCCGAAACGAGAGCCGTTATTCTGAAACTCGCTACCGCTGACTTTCTCCGCACCTGGCGAGAGGTCCTGATTTCCTCCGCTCGTGACCATATAGTTGATACGGCCATAGACATCCACCTTGGTGCCGTCTTGGTCGTAGACCGTTGCCGCCTGGGTAATGGCAGACACCGCCAAAGCGCCAACCACAGAGGTAGCGAGGAGTGTTTTCTTGAACATGAAGGTTCCTTGATGATCTTGGGATAATTGACAAGGCGGACTCACAGCCCTTTAAAGGGCATTTTCTAAGCCACCGGATGAAATGTTTATTTTTGTTGTGCAGGGAAATTACCGTTACCGCATGGCAAACAGGTGACAGAATTCTTACTTTCTTAGCCACTCGTATAAAAAATAATTACCTAAAGAAAATTCGGCAAAGTATCCCCAATGCAAAAATTTGCCTTTTCCCTACACGGCGATGCCAAGCAGTGCCGCCTTGTCATGAACCCTTCGACGCAGACGGTATGGCCTCCGGCGCCACTTGCTCTTGGCGGACTGAGTTTTTGCTGGCACCGACCGGCTTGCCGGCTTAACGACAATAAGGGCCTGCCTTCTGCCGCTGTCATGCTTTCATCATGTCCAAGACCCCTGTTCGTCATACGCGCCTGACATCCTCACTGTCATGCTCACCACGGCGAGGATGCCATGCGTATCTGTCTTGTCAGCGAGACCTGGGCACCGGAGATCAACGGCGTCGCCCACACCCTGGCGCAGCTGAGTCTCGAACTGCAGGCGCGCGGCATGGCGCTGCAGCTCATCCGCCCGCAGCCGGCAAACGGTAGCGCTTCAGAACCCACCCCGGGCATGCAGGCCGAGCTGCGAGTGCCTGGCATGGCGATTCCCGGCTACCGTGCCGTGCGTATCGGCATGCCGGCCGGCCGCCGCATCCAGCGCCTGTGGCAGGTTCAGCGCCCCGACGTGGTGTACCTGGCCACGCAAGGGCCGCTGGGCTGGTCGGCACGGCGTGCGGCCAGACGCCTGGGTATCCCGCTGGTGGCCGGCTGGCATACGAATTTCGATCATTACTGCGGCGATTACGGCGTACCCTGGCTCGCCCCGCTGCTGATGCGTGGGCTGCGCCACTTTCACAACGGCTGCCAGGCCAACCTGGTACCCACCCGACAGCAGGCTAATGACTTGGCCGGCCATGGCTTCGAGCGTCTGGAAGTGATGGGGCGCGGCATCGACCAGGAGCGCTTCTCACCAGGGCTACGCTGCGCCGAGCTGCGTCGCAGTTGGGGGGTCGACGAGCACAGCCCGGTGGCGTTGCACGTCGGCCGCCTTGCGGCCGAGAAGAACCTCACCCTGCTGCGCGAGACGCTGCACGTCATGCGCAGCGCCCGCCCCGACATGGCGCAGGTAATCGTCGGCGACGGCCCGGCACGGCGCTCCCTGGAGAAGGCGTTGCCGGAGGCGCATTTCACCGGCTTCATCTCACCCGAAGACCTGGCTCGTCACTACGCCAGCGCCGACATGTTCCTGTTCCCCTCGCTCTCCGAGACCTGGGGCAACGTGGTACCGGAAGCCATGGCTAGCGGCCTGGCAGTGGTGGCCTATCGCCACGCTGCCGCCGCCGAGCTGATCGACAGCGGCGTTAATGGCGTGACGGTGACCGCCGGCGACGCCGAGGCGTTTCGCGACGCTGCTGTGGCGCTGTGCCAGCAACCCGCCCGCTACGCTCAGATGGGCCGTGCTGCGCAATTGCGCAGCCAGACCTGCCGCTGGCCCGCCATTGCCGACAAGTTCTTGTCCGTCTTACAACAGGCCCGGGAGATAGACCATGAGACCACGCGCCCCTGCCGTATTTGATCGCCTCGACCTGTTGGAGTGGCGGCTGTGCCAGCGCTTCGCCAACCTCAGCCTGTACACGCCTTGGCTGGCCACCCTGCGCCTGGCCAGCCGCCTGGGCGACTGGCCACTGTGGGTGGCATTGATCGCCGCCCAGCCGTGGCTCCAGCCCGAGGCGGGGCTCGCCTTCTTCCTGCAGTACGCCGTGACCGGGCTCGTCGCCATCCTGATCTATCGCCTGATCAAGACGCGCCTCTGCCGGGAGCGCCCCTTCATCACCTTCGTCAACCTGATCCAGTGCGGCGAACCGGCCCGCGACCGCTACAGCTTTCCCAGCGGGCACACCATGCACGCGGTGATGTTCTGCGTGATGACGGCGGCCCATGCGCCCTGGCTGCTGCCATTGCTGGTACCGCTGGCGGCACTGATCGCCCTCTCGCGGGTCGGCCTGGGCCTGCACTACTTCAGCGATGTCGCCGCCGGCGCTGCCATTGGCTATGCCTTCGGCCTGACGAGTCTCTATCTGGCGGGTTGAGCCGCATTCATGAGGACGTCACCCAACCGTAACGCGATGGACCGCAAGTCGTAATGCCAAGACAGCAGGATGGCAGCCGTAACAGTTCGCTACCTTTCCGCAAAACAGGTGATCGACAATGCTGTCCCAACGTTTCTCCCCTCTGCTGCTGCGTACCGCCGTTGCCGGCGTCCTGACCACCATGGCGTTTCAGGCCAGCGCCGACCTCTCCTCGCGCTACACCGATGCCGATGGCGACATGGTCGCCGATATCCCCAGCGATGAGTCCCGCTGGGTCGATCCCAGCACGCTGGTGTTCGCCTACACCCCGGTGGAAGACCCGGCCGTCTATGCCGACGTCTGGGCCGACTTCCTCGACCACCTGGGCGAAGCGACCGGCAAGCGGGTGCAGTTCTTCCCGGTGCAGTCCAACGCCGCCCAGCAGGAGGCACTGCGTGCCGGCCGTCTACACGTGGCCGGCTTCAACACCGGCGGCGTGCCGGTGGCGGTGAACTGCGGCGGCTTCCGTCCCTTCGCCATCATGGCCGCCGAGGACGGTAGCTACGGCTACGAGATGGAGATCATCACCCACCCGGACAGCGGCATCGAAAGCATGCAGGACCTGGCCGGTCGTCAGTTGGCGTTCACCTCGCCCACCTCAAACTCTGGTTTCCGCGCCCCCTCGGCACTGCTGCGCAGCGAGTACGGCATGGAGGCCGACGAAGACTTCGAAACCGCCTTCTCCGGCTCGCATGACAACTCCATCCTCGGCGTGATCAACCGTGACTACGACGCCGCCGCCATTGCCAACTCGGTCGCCCACCGCATGCTGGCCCGCGGTGTGATCAACGAAGGCGACTACGAGGTCATCTACACCTCCGAGACCTTCCCCACCACCGCCTACGGCATTGCCCACAACCTGAAGCCGGAACTCCAGGAGCAGATCCAGGAGGCCTTCTTCAGCTACGACTGGTCCGGCACGCCGCTGGAAGCCGAGTTCGCCAACTCCGGGGAAGCTCAGTTCATTCCCATCACCTATGAAGAGCACTGGTCGGTGATCCGCACCATCGCCGACGCCAATGGCGTCACCTACGACTGCGACTGATGCGGGAGCGGCTGCGCACCGCAGCCTGACACCACAAGAGCGGCCGGGGAAACGCCCCGGCTGCTCCGTGCATGAAAGAAGGGAGCTGCACCATGCTGACTCTATCCCAGGTCACCAAGCGCTACCCCACAGGGGACCGCGCTCTGACCGACATCGACCTGACCCTGCCACGCGGCCAGGTCATGGCGCTGATCGGCCCCTCCGGAGCCGGCAAGAGCACGCTGATTCGCTGCGTCAATCGTCTGGTGGAACCCACCAGCGGCAGCATCCGCCTGGAGGACACCGAGCTGACCCGACTCTCCGGCGCGGCGCTGCGCCGGGCACGCCGCTCCATGGCCATGATCTTCCAGGAGTACGCTCTGGTGGATCGCCTCACGGTGATGGAGAACGTACTCTCGGGACGGCTCGGCTACGTCGGCTTCTGGCGCAGCTTCACGCGTCGCTACCCACAGGAAGACATTGCCGAAGCCTTCCGCCTGCTCGACCGGGTCGGCCTACCGCACGCCATGGACAAGCGTGCCGACGCACTCTCCGGTGGCCAGCGCCAGCGGGTGGGTATCGCCCGGGCCCTGATCCAGAGCCCGCGCCTGCTGCTGGTGGACGAGCCCACTGCGAGCCTCGACCCCAAGACCTCGCGTCAGATCATGCGCCTGATCCGCGAGCTGTGTGCCGAGCGCAATCTGGCCGCCATCATCAACATTCACGATGTGGCTCTCGCCCAGCAGTTCGCCGATCGCATCGTTGGCCTGCGTGCCGGCGAGATCGTCTTCGACGGTAAGCCCAATGAGCTGGACGCGGAGACCCTCACGACCATCTATGGCGAGGAGGAGTGGGATACCCGAGTTCAGGACGACATCGGCGAGAGCACACCGCCGCGTGAGGTACCGGCTTCCCGACTCACGCTGGCCAGTGGTGGCGCCTCATGAGCCGCCAGGCAAAGGCCCAGGCAGGCCAGTGGCGACGGCTGCCGCTGATCGAGAACCCCAAGTTGCGTTGGGGATTGGTCTTGGGCCTTGCCGTCTATCTGGTACTGGCACTGGCCTCGGTGGAGGTCAACTGGACTCGGGTCGCCGAGGGCGCCGGTCGCGGGCTGAACTTCCTGGCCGCTTTCACCCAGCCTGATTTCATCAGCCGCCGCGGCGACATCATCAATGGCATTCTCGAAAGCCTGACCATGACCGTCACCTCGACGGTGATCGGCGTGGCCCTATCGATCCCGGTGGGACTTGGCGCTGCGCGCAACATCGCACCCTGGCCCATCTACTACCTGTGCCGCGGCATCATCACCGTGTCGCGTACCTTCCAGGAGATCATCATCGCCATTCTGTTCGTGGTGATGTTCGGCTTCGGCCCCCTGGCCGGCATGATCACGCTGGCCTTCGCCACCATCGGTTTCATGGCCAAGCTGCTGGCCGAGGATATCGAGGATCTGGACTGGCGTCAGGTCGAGGCGGTTCGCGCCACCGGGGCCAACTGGTGGCAGACCATGAACCACGCCGTACAACCCCAGGTGATGCCGCGCCTGATCGGGCTCTCGATGTACCGCCTGGACATCAACTTTCGCGAATCGGCGGTGATCGGCATCGTCGGGGCGGGCGGCATCGGCGCCACCCTCAATACCTCGATCAGCCGCTACGAGTACGACACCTCGGCGGCAATACTCTTGATCATCATCGCCATCGTGCTGTTGTGTGAGTACAGCTCGAGCTACATCCGCCGCTGGACCCAATGATGCGATGGCGGTGTGCGCGCCGCCCATTGTCTTTGTCTGAAAGGATTGACACATGCCCGTCTCGACGACTCCGCAGGGCACGCCCATCTGGCACCTGCGCACCACCCGCGCCCAGTGGCTGGGCTATCTTGGCTGGCTGGCCGGCGCCTGCCTATTCTTGCTGTGCTGGAAGGTGATCTCCGACAATACCATGTGGGTCTTCGTCGAGGACGCCGGCCGCCAGGGCAGCGATCTCATCAGCCGCATGCTGCCGCCACAGTGGAGCTACGCCCACCGGCTGTGGAAGCCGATGTGGGATACCCTAAACATCGCCACTCTGGGTACGCTGCTGGGCATCGCCATGGCCTTCCCGGTGGCCTTCCTGGCGGCCCGTAACACCTCACCGCACCCGCTGGTGCGCAGCGCCGCCTTGCTGATCATCGTCTCGTCGCGCTCCATCAACTCGCTGATCTGGGCCATGCTGCTGGTGACCATTCTCGGTCCTGGGGTGCTGGCCGGCATCATCGCCATCGCCCTGCGCTCCATCGGTTTCATCGGCAAGCTGCTTTACGAGGCCATCGAGGAGATCCACCCCACCCCGGTCGAGGCGATCAGCGCCACCGGCGCCGGACGCATGCAGGTGATGAGCTACGGCGTGCTGCCTCAGGTCATGCCTGCCTTTGCCGGCATCAGCGTCTATCGTTGGGACATCAACATCCGGGAATCCACGGTGCTGGGCCTGGTGGGCGCCGGCGGCATCGGGCTACAGCTCAACGCCGCCATCAACAGCCTGGCCTGGAATCAGGTCAGCGTCATCTTCGTGATGATCTTCGTCACCGTACTCGCCTCGGAGTGGATCTCCGCCCGGGTGCGCCACGCCATCATCTGACCGCCGCGACAGGAAACCGACCATGCGCTTTACCAATGCCGAGGTGATCACTCTCGACCTGATTCGTCACGGTGAGCCGGTGGGCGGCCGCATGCTGCGCGGCACCACCGACCATCCCTTGAGCGAACGGGGCTGGCAGCAGATGCAGACTGCCATCAACGACCTGCTGATCGATGGAAATCCGCCGTGGGACGCCATCGTTACCTCGCCGCTCTCCCGCTGTCGTGAGTTCTCCCTATGGCTGGGTGAGCAATACGACCTGCCGGTGACGATAGAGCCAGCACTCGCCGAGATGGACCTTGGAGACTGGGAGGGCAAGACCCACGCCGAAGTGCGCGCCCTTGAAAAGGAGACGGATCGCCAGGCCGCCCTGTGGGCCGACCCCAGCCAGACGTCGCCACCTGGTGGAGAAAGCGTCGAGGCTTTCGACAAGCGAGTGGGCGCGGCCTGGCAGGGGCTGCTGGAAACGCCAACTGGCAGCCACTTGCTGGTGGTATGCCATCTGTTCGTGACCAATGCCGTACTGCGCCAGGTACTCGAGCAGCCGCTCTCGCGCATCCTGGCCTTCGACCTACCCTATGCCGCTAGCTGCCGTATTCGCCATGAGCGCCATGCGCTGGGCGAGACCAGCCTGGTGGAGTGGATCGGGCGGTAACGCCCTTCAGCCATCGACGTCCACCGCCCTGCTGCTGCGCGCACAGCGCAGCAGGCAGAACACCGCCAGCGCGCCTGTCGCCGTCGGCAGCAGGAACCCGACGGCGTAGCTATCGCTCTGCCACACGATCAGGCTGAACAGTGCCGGCCCCACCAGCACCCCCATATAGGTCAGCACTAGCACGGCGGCGGTAGCCTCACCTACTTCCCCCGGCTCGCAGCGCCGCGCCACCTCGGCCAGGTAGACGCCGTTCCAGCCCACGGCCGTGGCGCCGGCGACCACCATGAGAGCGATGGTCAGCCAGATGGGAAGCGAGCCGCTCAGTAGCGCCAGCAGCAGGAACACCAGGGTGATGCCGGCTGCCAGGCCGAAAAGCACCGGCAGACTGGCCCTCAAGCGATCTGCCAGGGCGCCCCAGAGCAGGCGCCCGGTTACCCCCGCCACGTGCACCATCGATATGACGGCACCTGCTGCCACCAGAGTCAGCAACAGCTCCTCCACCATGTAAGCCACCGCAAAGCTGAGCAGCGAAAGCTGTGCCGCCGACAGGCAGAAGCCGGCGGCACCCAGCCATAGCATGGCCCGGGAGCGGTGAAGCACGGTCAGGCTTCCGCCGCCCTGCATGCGCACGCTGGCATCCCGCGTCGCATCCCAGAAAGCGCGTCGCAGCTGAAGCAGCAGCAAGGTGAAAAGGCAGGCGGTGCCGACCGCCAGGAAGGCCGCCTGCCAGTTCCAGATGGCTGCCAGCGGCGGTGCCATCAGGCCGGCCAGCACACCGCCCAAGGGCACGCCGGTCTGCTTGATGGAGTAGACCAGATTTCGCCGCTCGGCGGGGGTAAAGCGGGTCAACAGCTCCGCCGCCGCGGGACTGGTCAGGCCATAGGCCAGGCCCAGCAGCAGCGTCGTGGCCAGCAGCGCTAACGGCGTGCCGAGCAGCGCCATCAGGCAGCCCGCCATCACCAGCGCCATCGCCAGTTGGCTGGCCCGGCAGCCGCCCAGGCGCCGCGCCACCACCGCCGACTGCAGCGAGGCCAGCATCGCCACGCCATACAGCAGGCTGACCTGAAGGCCGACCAGATTAGTGGCTACCCCAAAGGCCGCCGCGATCTGGGGTGCCAAGGTAGGCACCAGCAGCATGCCGCCACTGCATAACACCTGCACCCAGGTCGTCGCCGCCAATACCCACCAACCTTCCCTGGGGCCGGGTGGCGATGTAGCGGCGGAAGATAAGGCAGGCATGGCAGGCTCCGGTGATGACAGGCAAAACCGTTAGCCTACACACAAATTTTCGACTTTAGCCAACGTTATTGACGAAGACTGCCTTCGTCGTGCCAACCGCTCGACGCCCGACTACCAGGGCAGCGCCTCGCCGTTGCTGTGCCAGAACCCCCCGCTGTTCTCCAGGGTCAACGCCTCGATGCGCGCGGCGATACCGGCTACCGCTTCCTCGGGGGTTATCAGCCCGCCGAAATTGACCATGCGGGTCTGCACGTACCCCGGATGCAGCTGGGCCACCGCAATGCCGCGGGGCTTGAGATCCATGGCCAACGACTTGCCGAAGGCGTTGAGCGCCGCCTTGGAAGCCCGGTAGCCGTAGCGGCCGCCGGAGTCGTTATCGGCGATCGACCCCATGCGACTGGTGATGTTGGCTACCTTGCTGCCCGCCCCGAGATTGTCGAGCAGCGCCTCGGTCACCCGCAGCGGAGCGTAGGCGTTGACCTCCATCTGTTCGCGAATGGTGTCGAAATCGAGCGAGCCCAGCGACTCATCGCGCAGCAGGCCGGCGTTGTTGATCAGCAAGTCCAGACGCCGCCCCGCCAGCGCCTCGGCCAGCCGTGCGACGTCCTCGGTGCGGGTCACGTCGACCCCATCGATGACCTGATCGGCCAGCTCGTCGAGCTCCTGCGAGGTGCTGCGGCAGACACCGTACACGCGCCAGCCCGCCTTCTTGTAATGGCGCACCAGCGCCAGGCCGATGCCGCGATTGGCACCGGTAATCAGAACCGTGGAAGACATCCCGACTCCCCTTCGTTGCGTGTTGTGATAACGCCACCAGTGTGGTCGCCGCCTGGCGAAGTGCAAGCGCCGATTCAGCACATATCCCTCAACGCAGACCCGGCATATAATGGTTACGCAATGTAACCCCCTCGTGGGCCCTCTTACCGATGCTTGCCATCGAACAAGGACGCTTTCATGGCCAATCGCGCCTCCACCACTACCCTTGCCGCCCTAGGCGGCGCCGCCATCGGTTTGATCGTTGGCTGGCAAGTACCGAGCAACTCGACCGCTCCCGTCCCGACCGTCGATCAGGCCGTAGCGGACGACAGCGTCTCAACACCGGCCTTGCAACTTGGCGAACGACTGCGCAGCGAACTCACCTCGTCCAGCGAGCTCAACGGCAAGGATGGCAGCCGCTTCGAGCGTTTCCATCTACCGGTCGAAGAGGGAACCCTGATCGAGATCGAGCTCGGCGGCCCTCTGCACGGCACGCTTTCGCTCTACGATCCCGAGCTGCAGCTGCTCGCCACCAGCGCGAGCCCCATGTATTACGACGTCTCGGCGGCAACCTCTCTGCGTCGCCGGATCGACGAGGGCGGCGACTACGTGGTGGTAGTCAGCGGTCAGGACATGCACAGCTACGGCCCCTTCACCCTCACCACCCGGGAGATGGAGCTGACGACCAGCGATACGCTGGCCATGCCCTCCCGCGCCGACGGCTGGCTGCAGGACGGTGGCGACACCTTTAGCGTGACCATCGAGGAGAGCGGCCTCTATCAGTTCGAGATGCGCTCCAGCGACGTAGACGCCTACCTGGTGCTCGAAGGCCCCAATGGCTATCGCCGTGAGGACGACGACAGCGCCGGAAACCTGGACGCCCGCATCGCCGATTTCCTCGAGCCCGGGGAGTATCGTCTCACCGCGCGCAGCGCCTACGGCCAAGACAGCGGCCTCTATACTCTGGAGCTGGCTCCCCATGAGCTGGCCAGCGATGAGACGCTGCGCAACAGCGGTGAGCTGGCAATCGACGAGCCGCTGTTCGGCTGGTTCAGCGGCAATGGCCTGGAGTATCAGCTCGCTCTCGAGGCGCCGGCGATGGTGACGCTGGATATGCTCTCGGCCGACTTCGATGCTTTTCTGGAGCTGCATGGCGATGGCGTCTTTGCCAGCGATGACGATGGTGGCGAAGGGCTGAACGCGCGGCTGATCCGCTCGCTGGAAGCCGGCGAGTACACCGTGCTGGCTCGCAGCCACAGCGGCCAGGGCAGCGGCCTGTTCGAGCTGCGTGCGGCCGCCATCGCTCTCGACGAACTCGCCAGTGAAGGGCAACTGGAGAGCGGACGCGCGCTGCAGGCGTGGCTGGAGCCGGGTGCACGCAACGTCTATGAGATCGTGATCGAGGAGGCCGGCGACTATCGTCTGGACCTGCATTCTGACGATTTCGACGCCTATCTCGAACTCGAGGGCGAAGGGCTCTTTCTGAGCGACGATGACGGTGGCGATGGGATGAACTCGCGCATCGCCACTCACCTGGAGGCGGGCACCTACCGCGCCACTGCCCGGGCCTACGGCAACAGCGAGAGCGGAAGCTTCACGCTCTCGCTCAGCGCCGAATAACGCAACAGCCGGCCTCGCGTGTCGTGGGGCCGGCTCTCACCTGCCGCGCCGTTCAATGAAAAGGCTGTTACCGGCTTGCCGCTTGGCCTGCTGCTTGAGCTCGGAAAGATCTTCGGATATTGCCAGGACGTCACAGCCGCGACCATCACTTACCGGCTTTGCCGCCAGCGACAGACTGACGAAGGGATAGAACGTCACGCGGCCCTGCCGACTCTCGACCCGTACCCCGCCGGCTCGGCGATCCTCCGCATCGTAGAAGTCCGGCGCCATGGCGCCGAATGCTGTCAGAATACGGTGACAGCGTGCCTCCCAACCGGCATCGTCCAGTAGCAGCATGAAGTCATCACCACCGATGTGACCGATGAACCCCGTCTTGCCAACCTGCTCATCGAGCAGTTGAGCCAGCGCCAGGATCACCCGGTCGCCCCGCGCATAGCCGTAGGCGTCGTTATAGGCCTTGAAGTTGTCGAGATCGCAGTAGACGGCAGTGAAGACCTTGCCATGCTCCAGCCATTCGCTCAGCATCTCGTTGATCATCAGGTTCCCGGGTAGGCCGGTGAGCGGATTGGCATGGCGCGCCTGACGCACCTGAATGGCAGTGATCTCGCGCAACAGGTCAACGATATTACCCATGCCGCGATAGCGACCCTCGCCGTCGACGATGACGAAATCCTCCTGGGGCACATCCGCACTGTCGGTGAGCTGCTGGCTGAGCAGGGTCAGCGGCGTTTCATCGACTGCCACGGCGAAGCGTGAATCGCACATGTCCCGCACCAGACGCTTGGCGAACAGGGCATGACTGTAGGGGTTGGTGAACAGGGTAAGAAACTCGCTGCGCCGCACCACACCGACCGGCCTGTCGTTTTCCACCACCGCCACACAGCGCAGGCCTGGCTCGCCACGAAACCGTCCACTCAACTCCAGTACAGGCATCCGCGGTTCGATCGGTGCCAGCGACTTCATGATGGTGTGAGCGCTGCGTACCAGTCCGTGACGGGCCGAGGCTCCGACCGGCAGTGAGCGGCCGATATCTCGCGACGGGGTCTGGCTGGGACGGGCAAAGTAGTAGCCTTGCAGCAGCGACAGGCTGCGATCCAGCTCCCACAGCGAGCGGTACTCCTCGGCGGTTTCCACGCCTTCCGCTATCAGCTGGCAACCGAGGCTGCGCGATACATCGAGAATCGAGCGCAGGAACTGCCGCTTGTCGGGGTCCTGATCGATGCCGGTGATGAAGTGGCGGTCGAGCTTGACGAAGTCGGGGCGCAGCTCGGCCCAGTGGCGCAGACTCGAATGGCCGGCCCCCAGGTCGTCCAGCGCAACCTGAAAGCCCATGTCGCGATAGTGCTCCACCGCCTGGCGCATCAGCACGTAATCGGTGATCGGCAGATGTTCGGTGAGTTCGATGACGACACGATTGGGAGCCAGCCCATGGTCGCTCAGATAGCCCAGGGTCAACCCCTCGCTGAAGTCCCGCTCGACGATGGTCAACGGCATCACGTTGAGGAACAGCCTACCGGGCAAGCCTAGCCGCACGAAGGCGGCAATCGCCAGGCGGCGGCACAGCAGATCGAGCTCTACCAGCAGGCCCGACTGAATGGCCACCTCGAACAGGGCCAACGGAGAGTGCAGCCTGGAGCCTTCGGGGCCACGAATCAGCGCCTCGTAGCCATGCACGCACTGCCTGGCGACATCGACGATGGGTTGGAAGCATGGCGTGAGCCGCTCGCCCTCTATGATCGCTCTGAGCTCGCTCTCCTCGATGTCGGAGGTCGTCATGGTCAGCCCTGAAATGGTGTCAGGGCGAGATTGCAACGTTTAGATGACAGCACCATGACAGCGCTATGCAATGCTTATTCATATTCGTGAAACCTGATTGACACGCTACGAGCCTAGCGTTATCGGCGACATCACCCAAGGAGAGTCTCATGTCGCCTCGCTCTACCGCTTTCATGTCAGGTGCACTCGTAGCGTCACTGTCCTTTTCCGTTCATGCCGCTACCGAAGTTCAATGGTGGCACGCCATGGGCGGCGAGCTGGGAGAGATGCTCGAAGCCGTTACAGAAGAGTTCAATGCCTCTCAGGACGACTATCGAGTTCGTCCCAGCTATCGTGGCAACTACACCGAGACCATGACTGGCGCCATTGCTGCCTTCCGCGCGGGCCAGCATCCGCATATCCTGCAGGTATTCGAGGTGGGTACCGGCACCATGATGGCAGCGGAAGGCGCGGTCTATCCTATCTACCAGTTGATGGAAGACCATGGCCGCACCTTCGATCGGGAGGCCTTCCTGCCGGCGGTGGTGGGTTATTACACCGATACCCGCGGCAACATGCTCTCCTTCCCCTTCAACTCTTCCACCCCGATTCTCTATTACAACCGCGACGCCTTCGAGGCGGCGGGTCTCGAGGGCGCACCGCAGACTTGGGAAGAGATCGAAGCTTATTCGCGCCAGTTGCGCGAACAGGATGCCGCCAACTGCGGTTTCACGACCTCCTGGCCAAGTTGGGTCATGCTGGAGAATTTTTCCGCCATGCATGACTCTCCGCTGGGAACGTTGGAGAACGGCTTCGGTGGTCTTGAAACCGAATTCGTCTTCGACAATGACTTGGTCGCCCGCCACTGGGACAACCTGAAGGCGTGGCAGGACGAGGGCGTATTCCGCTGGGGTGGACCGGGGCCGGGCAACGACGCAGCACCGATGTTCTATTCCGGTGAATGCGCCATGTTCTTCGGCTCCTCGGCAGCCCGTGCCGGCGTGCTGGCCAACGCCGATTTCTCGATCGGCTACGGCATGCTGCCCTACTACGAAGATGTCGATGGTGCCCCGCAGAACTCGATCATCGGTGGCGCCACCCTGTGGACGCTTCAAGGTCACAGCGAAGAAGAGTACGCAGCCGTAGCAGCCTTCTTCGATTACCTCTCCCAGCCTGAAGTGCAAGCCGACTGGCATCAGAAAACCGGCTACCTGCCGATCACTCATGCCGCCTGGGAGTTGAGCGAGTCACAGGGTTTCTATACCGAAAACCCGGGCACCGAAATCTCCATCGAACAAATGACCCTCAACGAGCCCACCGAAAATTCCAAGGGGCTGCGCTTCGGCAACTTCGTGCAGATCCGCGACATCATCTCCGAGGAGATGGAAGCGGTAATGACAAGCAGCAAGAGCGGGGAACAGGCCAGTGCCGATGCGGCTCGCCGCGGCAACGCTCTCCTTCGCGACTTCGAACAGGCCAATCAATAAGAAACAGCCATGGCGCCTCCGCCCCAGTGGTGGGGGCGCCTTTTTCCTTCGCCTTGCCGAGCAATACCATGCAAACCAAACGCATGACGTTCCCCGGGCGCTGGCTGCCCTACGCGCTACTGGCCCCTCAGGTCATCGTCACATTGGTCTTTTTCATCTGGCCGGCGAGTCAGGCGCTCTATCAGTCGCTGCTGCGTGAGGACGCCTTTGGCCTGAGCTCCAGTTTCGTGGGTCTTGCCAACTTTTCCCGACTCTTCGACGACGCCTACTACCTCAATTCCCTGTCGGTTACCGCCGTGTTCGCCATCGGCACGACTCTGCTTTCGATGAGCGCGGCACTGCTGCTGGCGGCAACCGTCAACCGACTGCTTCGCTCTCGCGACGCTTATACCACGTTGCTGGTATGGCCCTATGCCATCGCCCCTGCCATTGCTGGCGTGCTGTGGTGGTTCATTTTCAACCCATCCATCGGCATCGTGCCCTACGTTCTCGACATGCTGGGCTACCGCTGGAACCACCGCACCTCTGGAACGGATGCGATGCTGCTGGTGATCATTGCTGCAGCATGGAAGCAGATCGCCTACAACTTCCTGTTCTTCCTGGCTGGACTGCAGTCGATCCCGCAATCACTGATCGAAGCCGCCGCCATCGACGGAGCCGGACCGGTCAAGCGCTTCTGGACTATCGTATTCCCATTGCTGACGCCCACTACGTTCTTCCTGCTGGTGGTCAACGTGGTCTATGCCATGTTCGACACTTTCGGCGTCATTCACGCCACCACCCAAGGGGGTCCGGCCCAGGCGACCAACATCTTGGTCTACAAGGTCTACGCCGATGGTTTCGTGGGCATGAACATCGGCAGTTCAGCTGCACAGTCGGTGATCCTGATGGCCATCGTCATCGCGCTGACCGTCATCCAGTTCCGCTTCATCGAGCGGCGCGTCAACTACTGATCCCAAGAGGCACACAACGTTATGGTCGAACATCGACCCTGGGGGAATCTTTTCGCCCACTCCATTCTGATCCTTGGCGTGGCCCTGGTACTGTTCCCGGTCTACATTGCCATCGTCGCCTCCACCCAGGGGCCTGGCGAGTTCCTGCGCGGCACCCTGCCGTTGGTGCCGGGCAGTCATGCCCTCGACAATTACCGTGCCATGTGGGAGACCGGACTCTCTCGCGCCGGGGCGCCCCCGGCAGGCCAGATGCTGTGGAACAGCCTGGTGATGGCGCTGGCCATCACCTTTGGCAAGCTGTCCATCTCGCTGCTGTCGGCTTTTGCCATCGTCTATTTTCGCTTTCCGTTCCGGCTGTTCTTCTTCTGGATCATCTTCATCACGCTGATGCTGCCGGTGGAGGTACGCATCATCCCGACCTTCCGCGTGGTGGCGGATCTCGGGATGCTCAACAGCTTCGCCGGCCTCTCCATCCCGTTGATCGCCTCGGCGACCGCCACTTTCCTGTTCCGCCAGTTCTTCATGACGGTGCCGGAAGAGCTGCTGGAAGCCGCCCGCGTCGATGGCGCCGGGCCGCTGAAGTTCTTCAAGGACATCCTGCTGCCGCTGTCGGTGACCAACATCGCCGCGCTGTTCGTGATCATGTTCATCTACGGCTGGAACCAGTACCTCTGGCCCCTTCTGATCACCACCGACCCCGACTACTACACCATCGTCATGGGCCTGCAGCGCATGACCACCGCTGCCGACGGCGACCCACAATGGCACCTGGTGATGGCCGCGGTGGTCATGGCCGCGCTGCCCCCGGTGCTGGTGATCCTGTTCATGCAGCGACTGTTCGTGAAAGGCCTGACCGAGACGGAGAAGTGAGATGGCACGCATCAAATTGGAAGGCCTGAAGAAGACCTATGCTGGCGGCGTCCAGGCGGTAAAGGGCATCGACCTGGAAGTGGCGGATGGTGAATTCGTGGTCCTTGTAGGCCCATCGGGCTGCGGCAAGTCGACCCTGCTGCGCATGGTGGCGGGGCTGGAGACGATCAGCGAGGGACGCCTGGAGATCGGCGACAGTGTAGTCAACGACCTGGAGCCCGCTCAGCGTGACATCGCCATGGTGTTCCAGAACTACGCGCTCTACCCCCATATGACGGTGTTCGACAACCTGGCCTATGGCCTCAAGAATCGCGGTTTCAAGCGCAGCGAGATCGAACGACGAGTACAGGAAGCGGCACGCATGCTGGAAATCGAGGACTTCCTGCCGCGCAAGCCGCGCCAGCTCTCGGGCGGCCAGCGTCAGCGGGTGGCCATGGGCCGGGCTTTGGTGCGCGAGCCTGCCGCCTTTCTGTTCGACGAGCCGCTCTCCAACCTCGATGCCAAGCTGCGGGTGCAGATGCGCGTGGAGATCAAGCAGCTCCAGCGTCGTCTGAAGACCACCAGCCTTTATGTCACCCACGATCAGCTCGAAGCCATGACCCTGGGCGACCGCCTGGTGGTGCTCAACGGCGGGCGCATCGAGCAGGTCGGCACCCCCATGGAGATCTATGCGCGCCCAGCCACGATCTTCGTGGCGACCTTCATCGGCTCACCGGCCATGAACCTGATTCCGCTAGACTACCTGCGAGAGAGGGGCAATGGCTTACTCGGGGACCTGCCCAAGAGTACCGATATCGTCGGCATTCGCCCCGACGACCTACACATGCAAGCCCCGAGTGGCCCACACCTGGTGGTGGACTCCACCTTGGAGCTGTTCGAGGCCGCCGGCGCCGAGAGCCACCTCTACGTACGCCTGGCCGGCAGCGACCAGCCCAGCGTGATTCGCACCGCCGGCCAGCCTCCGGTGGCGGAAGGCGAGACCCTGCGCTTTTACGTACGCCGCGAAGCGCTGCATCCCTTCAACCGCAAGAGCGGCAAACGTACGGTGTAGGGGGAGACGGCTGGTGAGCCAAAGCCTGGCGCAAAGTAACCCGAGTGGTTCGAAAGCGTTCCGCCAGGGTCCGCTCGGCGGGCAGGCGGCCCGCCTCGAAGGCCTCCGGGTTGCTGAGCAGCTCACGCAGATGATCGGTGAGGCGCAGATAGTAGGCATCACTCATGTAACACTCCCTGTCAGCCAGCAGGCAACAATGATCGACTATAGAGAACGTGCCCAGGGAGTACGAGATCAAGAGTGCAACATTGGTTGGCTCTGCGGAATGTTCGAGCCTGAGCGAGACGCAGAGTCAGCCGACCAGCGCCGCACACGGTCGCCAGTCCAGCCGCTCCCAGCCCTCTACCCGAGCCACTTCGGCAAGTACCGCATCGGGGTTCACCGCCACCGGGCGGTCCACCCGGCCAAGTAGCGGCAAGTCGTTCTGAGAATCGGAATAGAACGTCAGATGGCTGACAGCGCCCTTTTCCGCCAGCCACTGCTCGAGGCGAGCGATCTTGCCATCCCGGTAGGAGAGTATCCCGGTAGTGCCACCGGTGAAGTACCCACTCTCCAGCGCCGGCTCCACGGCGATCACCGCCTCGATACCCAGCTCGGCAGCAATCGGTGCCACGAGATGCCGCGACGAAGCGGAAATGATCATCGGCGTCTCACCCCGAGCGCAGTGCTCGGCGATGCGCGCCCGCCCTTGAGCAAACAGCCGCGGCAGGATGCGCGCCGCGACGAAGTCCGCCACCTCGGCGTCAACCTCATTCACAGGGCGCCCGGCCAAGGGAGCCAAGGTCAAAGACAGATACTTCTCCAGACGCAGCCGGCCAGTATGGTAGGCCGCATCCATGGCCTGTGCATGGGCCAGAAACTCGCCCGGGGCATCAACCCAGCCACGCTCTACCATCCAGCCATTCCAGAGCGCGCTGCAGTCGCCATCCAGCAGGGTATCGTCAAGGTCGAACAGGGCAAGGTGCATGGCATCCTCCACAAGCCTGGGTTTCAAGACGCCCCATAGCCTGCGTCAGTCCAGTGACAAGGGCATGACACCGGTTGCGTTACCAAGAGCGGCTGTGCCCATCTCGATGGACCCGATAAATGGCCATAGAAGTGAACAGGCGAGCAGTCAGTAGTTTTCAGGAAACAGCTCCCGCTCCACCAGCTCGATCAGAATGTGAATGACCTTGATATGCAACTCCTGAACTCGATCGGCATATTGCCCTGCTGGAGTACAAATCTCAGTGTCCGACAGCTCGCTAAGCGTAGAGCCGGGGCGACCGGTCAACGCGATGATATGGATCCCATGGCGGCTTGCGTAATCCGCCGCGGCGAGCACATTGGTACTCGTACCGCTGGTGCTGATGGCCAACAGGCAATCGCCCTCACGGCCATGAGCCTCCAAGTAGCGAGCGAACACCCGATCATAGCCATAATCATTACCGACACAACTCAGGTGACTCGGGTCACTGATGGAAGCCGCTGGCAACCCCTTGCGATGCAACCGGTAACGGCCCGACAGCTCTTCGGAGAAGTGCATGGCATCGCACATGGATCCGCCGTTGCCGCAACTGAATACACGTCCACCATGACGAAACGTATTACTGAGCTGCCGCCCAGCTGCTGCAAGTGTGCGTAGGGTCTCTCCATCATCTAGCAAGGCATCCAGTGCCGCCCGTGCTTCATTCAGACTTTGATAGACGTACTGTTCCATTTCCCTCATGACACTTCGCAGCCTTGTGGATACATGAAAATGAAGTGTGCCAGTTTGGCTCATCGAAGTGACAAGGGGATAACACGCCGATACCCCAAGGGGTAGCCGAGCGGGAGAGCAAAAGCGCCCGCTCTCACCGTGACAGGAAGAGAATCACACTGTCACCATGGCGTCACTCGGACGACGCAGGATGGTGAGGCATCCTGCCATGCAGAGCCGAACCATGAACATATTGATGCTTTCCGACGTCTACTTTCCCCGCATCAACGGTGTCGCCACCTCGATTGCCAGCTTCCGCGATGCGCTACAAAGGCTCGGCCATTCCGTCACCCTGGTCTGCCCCGGCTATCCCGTGGGGCAAGTGGATGAACCGGACGTACTGAGGATCTCCTCGCGCGGCGTTCCTGGCTCCCCCGAAGATCGCATGATGCACTATCGCGAGGTGATGAAGCTGGCGCCGCGGCTCGCCGCAGAGCACTTCGATCTGGTACACATTCACACACCCTTCGTCGCCCACTATGCCGGCGTGGCGCTGGCAAGGCGGCTGGGCATTCCGGCCCTGGCCACCTACCACACGCTGTTCGAGGAGTATCTCCCCCTCTATGTTCGCGGCGTACCCAGCCGTTGGCTGCGCTTCCTCGCTCGGCGCCTCTCGGTGTGGCAGTGCCGCCGGCTGGCAGCGCTGGTGGCACCGTCGCATGCCATGCACGACACACTCCTGCGCTATGGCGTCAAAACGCCCGTGGCGGTCATCCCCACCGGGTTGGCGCTGGAGCGCTTCCGTCATCCCGTCGAGGACGATGACTTCCGCGACCGCTACCATCTGCCGAAAAACGCCCGGCTGCTGTTGTTCGTCGGACACCTCGCCTTCGAGAAAAACATCGCCTTTCTGATCGACCTGCTGCCCCGGGTGCTGGCCGAGCATCCCGATACGCGCCTGATCATTACTGGCGAAGGACCGGCCCGAGCGGCCTTGGCACGCCGGGCTCGGCAGATCGGCATGGAGTACGCCGTGCACTTTCTTGGCTACCTGGGGCGCAACGGCCCGCTGCAGACCGCCTACCGTGCGGCCGATGCCTTCATCTTCGCCTCACGCACCGAAACCCAGGGGTTGGTGCTGCTGGAGGCCATGGGAGTTATCGTCAAATCTGGTGGATGGCGATCAGGCCGCATTCCTGTCTGATTGATCAACCACTTGCTCCCCGTCCTGGAACTTGACGTTGCTGACGACCAGTTCCAGCTTCTGGAAGTG
>NZ_JABFTW010000033.1:0-38813 GCF_021404355.1 Halomonas sp. MCCC 1A11062 | reverse complement strand
TAGCGAGTGGGAACCACCTGATCCCATGCCGAACTCAGCAGTGAAACCGCTCAGCGCCGATGGTAGTGTGGGGCCTCCCCATGCGAGAGTAGGTCATCGTCAGGCACTTCTTCAGAAACCCCGAGTACGAAATGTGCTCGGGGTTTCGCCGTTTCTGGCCACCAGCTATCCCCAAAACCCCGAGCTCAGCCGAGCTCGGGGTTTTTCTTTGTCTGGCGATTCACTACGCGAAGCGGGCGCCTGGCGGCGCCCGTGGAATGGCTCAGCGGCAGAGCAGTTCGAAGGCTTCGATCAGGCTGTCCATTTCGTCATCGGTGCCGATCGAGATGCGCAGGAAGTCGCGTAGGGCTTCGGTGTTGAAGTGACGTACCAGAATGCCCCTCTCGCGTAGGCCGACGAAGAGTTGCGCGGCGTCGTGCTCGGGGTGACGCGTCAGCACGAAGTTGGCCTGGGAGGGCAGCACTTCGAAGCCCAGGTCGCCAAGGCGCCTGACGGTGCGCTCGCGGGTAGTGACGACGCGCTCACGGCAGGCATCGAAATGCTCCCGGTCCTCGAGCGAGGCAATGGCAAGCGCGCTTGCCAGGCTGTCGATGGGATAGGAGTTGAAGGAGTCCTTGACCCGTACCAGCCCTTCGATCAGCTCGCTTGAACCGATGGCATAGCCCAGGCGCAGGCCGGCCAGGCTACGGGACTTGGAGAAGGTGCCGGTGACCAGCAGATTGGGGAAGCGCTCGGTCAGGGGCACCACGCTCTCGCCACCGAAGTCGACGTAGGCTTCGTCGACTAGTACTACCTGATCGGTAAGGCGCTCGAGCAGGCCGGCAATGGCATCGCGGGGATGACCATGGGCCGTGGGAGCGTTGGGGTTGGCGAAGATGGCGCCGCCGCTGTCGGCAGTGAAGGCGTCGAGATCGACCCGCCACTGTTCGTCCAGGGGCAGGCTGCGCCGCTCGATGCCGTACAGCTTGCAGTAGACCGGGTAGAAGCTGTAGGTGATGTCGGGCATCTCGAGCGGACGCTCGTGACAGAAGAAGGCCTGAAAGGCCAGGGCCAGCACTTCATCGGAGCCGTTGCCGACGAACACCTGCTCCACCGCAACACCATGCTCGCGAGCGAGCGCCTGACGCAGGGCGAGAGACTGCGGGTCGGGATAGAGGCGCAGATGATCGACGGGGTATTCGCGCAGCGCCGCTTCGACGCCGGGCGCCGGCGGGTAGGGGTTCTCGTTGGTGTTCAGCTTGATCAGCTTCTCGCGCGGCTGCTCGCCCGGTACGTAGGGCGTCAGCTCGCGTACCGCCGGGCTCCAGAACTGGCTCATGGTGTCTCGTTTCTCATGGAGGCGAACTTTAGGCCAATGTTGACCGCTGCGGCCTGACCGCGCAAGCCGACAGCATGCTAGCCTAGGCGCTTTCGTCTGGATCCTGGAACCCTCAATGACCGCCCAGATCATCGCCACGCTGCTGCCGGTTTTCCTGATCGCCGGTTGCGGCACGCTGTATGGCCGCTTCCGCACGCCTGACATCCGCAGCCTCAATACGCTCAACATGGAGATCTTCGTCCCCATGCTGGTGTTTGCCGTGCTGGCCGACGGGCAGGCGCCGCTGGAGGAGTATGCCGGCCTGGCGCTGGCGGCAGCGGTAGTGGTGCTGGGCTCGGGGGTGGTGCTGTGGCCGCTGGTCAAGCTGCTCAGGCTCGAGCCCAAGACCTTCCTGCCGCCGATGATGTTCAACAACTCCGGCAACATGGGGGTGCCGCTGCTGGTGCTGGCCTTCGGCGAGGCGGCGCTGCCTGCCGCGGTGGTGGTGTTCATCGTCGAGATGCTGCTGCACTTCTCGGTAGGCCTCTACATGCTGAGTCCGCGCACGCCGCTGTGGCGGCTGCTGCGCATGCCCATCGTGCTGGCCAGCCTGGCGGGGCTGGGGGTGAACCTGGGCGGGGTGCCGCTGCCGGGCTGGTTGCTCGAGGCGCTGCACATGCTGGGCGGCGTGTGCATCCCGCTGATGCTGTTCGCACTCGGGGTTCGCATGCTCGATATCGACTTTCGCGACTGGAAGACCGGCATGCTGGGGGCGGTGCTGTGCCCGCTCTCCGGCCTGATCCTGGCGCTGCCCATGATCCTGTGGCTGGAGCTGACGGGACTTCAGGCAGCGGTGCTGTGGGTGTTTGCGGCGCTGCCGCCGGCGGTGCTCAATTATCTGGTGGCCGAGCAGTATCGACAGGAGCCGCAAAAGGTCGCCTCGCTGGTGCTGATCGGTAACCTGGGCAGCCTGGTGGTGATGCCCATCGTGCTGGCCCTGGTGTTCATGCACGTCTATCCGGGAGCGGCGTGAGCCGTGGCTCAGTCTAAAAGCCGAGACTGTCTGCGAGCGCTCTTAAGGGTTATGCTGTCACATATGATGACACACCCTACAAGGCGACAAACCCATAGGTTAGGAGTGAGCAAATGCAAGTGAGGACCCTGCTGGCTGGCTCGGCCATGCTGGCCTTCCTGGCCGGTTGTGCAGCCCCTGCGGTTGACGACCGTGCCGACGTGGCAATGGACGATGCCGTGGCATATCAAGGAACGCTGCCCTGCCGCAATTGCGCGGGCATCGACCTGACGGTGAACCTGCGTGGCAGCGAACAGGCGTCACTGGAGGAGAGAACCTTCGACCTGCGCGCCAGCTATCGCGAACACCCCCAGGATCCGCCCGATGAAGAGTATGCCGGCAACTGGGAAGTGCTCAGCGGCACTGCGGTCGACCCCGATGCCACCGTCTATGAGCTGACACCCGATGGCGAAGGCCAGATCTACTACTTCCTGCGTGTCGATGACCAGACCCTGGAGCTGATCGACCCTCAGCGTCGTCGCTTCCAGAACAACGAAGCCCTGCAACTGCAGCGTATGTAAATACGCGAGACGAGCGACAGCGAAGGCGGCCTGCGGGCCGCCTTCGTGCGTCTGGTGGGTAGCCAGGCTGATAGAATGGCCGCAATCGAAGCGTGAGAGAAACCGGCATGGCCAAAGCAAAGAGTGCCTTCGTCTGCACCGAATGTGGCGCGGAGTACCGCAAGTGGCAGGGGCAGTGTTCGAGCTGTCTGGAGTGGAACACCTTGAGTGAGGTGCGTCTGGCGGCCGCACGCCCGGGAGCCGCCGCTACCGGCGGGGCGGGACGCACGGGCTATGCCGGCGGCCTGTCGAAGGAGGTGGTCGATCTCGGCAGCGTCGATCTCACCGAGGTGCCGCGGCTCTCCTCTACCTTCGGCGAGTTCGATAGGGTGCTGGGCGGCGGCCTGGTACCGGGCTCGGCGGTACTGCTGGGCGGTCACCCCGGCGCCGGCAAGTCGACCCTGCTGCTGCAGACTGCCTGCAAGCTGGCCCAGGCGCGCCGGGTGCTGTACGTCACCGGCGAGGAGTCGCTCTCCCAGGTGGCGATGCGCGCCCACCGCCTGCAGCTGCCCACCCAGGGGCTGAAGATGCTGGCCGAGACCAGCGTCGAGACGGTGCTGGCGGTGGCCGAGCGCGAGCGCCCCGAGATATTGGTGATCGACTCGATCCAGACCATGCACCTGGAGGATATCGCCTCGGCGCCCGGCGGCGTGGCCCAGGTGCGCGAGTCCGCCGCGGTGCTCACCCGCTTCGCCAAGCAATCCAACACCGTACTGCTGCTGGTGGGACACGTGACCAAGGACGGCACCCTGGCCGGGCCCAAGGTGCTGGAGCACATGATCGACGCCTCGCTGCTGCTCGAGGGCGGTGCCGACTCGCGCTTCCGTACCCTGCGCGGACAGAAGAACCGCTTCGGTGCGGTCAACGAGCTGGGGGTGTTCGCCATGCTGGAGCACGGGCTCAAGGAGGTGAAGAACCCCAGTGCGATCTTCCTCTCTCGCAGCGAGGAGCAGGCCGCCGGCAGCCTGGTGATGGTGGTATGGGAAGGTACTCGGCCGCTGCTGGTGGAGGTACAGGCGCTGCTCGACGAGTCGGCGCTGGGCAACCCGCGGCGGGTCGCGGTGGGTCTTGACCAGAATCGCCTGGCCATGCTGCTGGCGGTGCTGCATCGCCATGGCGGGCTGTTCACCGGCGATCAGGACGTGTTCCTCAACGTGGTCGGCGGGGTCAAGGTGCTGGAGACCAGCGCCGACCTGGCGGTGCTGCTCGCCGTGGTGTCTAGCCTGCAGAATCGCTCCCTGCCGCGCGAGCTGGTGGCCTTCGGCGAGGTGGGGCTTTCCGGCGAGATTCGCCCCGTGCCCAGCGGCCAGGAGCGCATCGTGGAGGCGGCCAAGCACGGCTTCACCCGGGCCATCGTGCCGCGGGCCAATGCACCCAAGCGCGCCCCGGAAGGAATGGAGGTGGTGGCCGTGGACAAGCTGACCGATGCCCTCGAGGCGCTGTGAGGCAAGCAAGCGCCGCTGCGGTAGAATGAGAAGTGAACTGCCAAGGAGAACGAGATGAGCGCGATTCGACTGACCCAGTACAGCCACGGCGCCGGCTGTGGCTGCAAGATAGCCCCCGACGTACTCGACGGCATCCTGGCCAAGGCCGGGCCGGGGGCAACCCATTCGCGACTGATCGTAGGCAATCAGGGCCGCGAGGATGCGGCCGTCTATGACCTCGGTGACGGTCGCGGCATGATCGCCACCACCGACTTCTTCATGCCCATCGTCGACGACCCCTTCGACTTCGGCCGTATTGCCGCCACCAATGCCATCAGCGACGTCTATGCCATGGGCGGCAAGCCGGTCATGGCGCTGGGCATCCTCGGCTGGCCGCTGGACAAGCTGGGGTCGGAGATCGCCGGCGACGTGGTGGCAGGCGCCCAGGGCGTCTGCCGCGAGCTCGGGCTGGCACTGGCCGGCGGACACTCCATCGACTCGCCGGAGCCGATCTTCGGTCTGGCGGTCAACGGCCTGGTCGATCTCGAACACCTGAAGCTCAACAAGGGGGCCCAGGTGGGCGACCTGTTATACCTGACCAAGCCGCTGGGCGTGGGTTTTCTCACCACCGCCGAGAAGCAGGGCCTGCTGGAGTCGGGCCATCAGAATCTGGCCCGGGAAACCATGCTGCAGCCCAACCATATCGGCATGGCGCTGGCCCGGGTGAAAGGGGTGAACGCCATGACCGACGTCACCGGCTTCGGTCTGGCCGGCCATCTCACTGAGGTGTGCCAGGCCAGTGGCGTGGCGGCGCGCATCGACTTCCGCCGTTTGCCGCGGCTGGCCGAGGCCGAGGCCTATCGTCGTCGCGGCGCAGTGCCTGGCGGCACCCTGCGCAATCGCAAGGCGCTGGGCGCGGCGCTCAAGGAGATGGACGAGCCGCACTGGCAGTGGCTGTGCGACCCGCAGACCTCCGGCGGCCTGCTGATTTCCGTGCACCCCTCCTGGCAGGACGACGTCGAGCGCATCGGACGTGAGCACGGTATCGAGCTGGTGCCCTTCGGCGAGGTGGCCAAGGCCGAAGGAGAGGCCCTGATCGAGGTGCTGGGGTGAAGGAGCTGCCGCTGGCCGATGCCGATCTCTCTCTGTTGCGCCAGGGCGTGCCGCTGATCGACGTGCGGGCGCCGGTGGAGTTCGCCCAGGGCGGGTTGCCCGGGGCGATCAATCTGCCGCTGATGGACGACGAGGAGCGGCATCAGGTCGGCATCGAGTATAAGCAGCGTGGCCAGCAGGCCGCCATCGAGCTGGGCCAGCGGCTGGTCAGCGGCGGTATACGCCAGGCGCGCATTGCGGCCTGGCAGCGCACGGTCGAGGCCCAGCCCGAGGCGATCATCTACTGCTATCGCGGGGGACTGCGCTCGCAGATCGCGCAGCAGTGGCTGGCCGAGGCCGGAGTAGAGCGGCCACGTATCCGCGGCGGCTGGAAGGCGATGCGTCAGGCGTTGTGTGCACGTATCGATGCCGCGGCGGCTCAGCCGCTGCTGGTGGTGGGCGGGCTCACCGGCTGTGCCAAGACCGCGCTGGTGCAGCAACTGGACGCCGGGCTCGACCTCGAGGGCTGCGCCCGCCACAAGGGCTCGGCCTTCGGTCGCCACCCCTTGCCGGCGCCCAGTCAGATCGACTTCGAACACGCCATGGGGCTGCGCCTGCTGGCGCTTCCCGGACCGCTGGTGGTGGAGGACGAATCCCGCCACATCGGCACGGCCAACGTGCCGCTCACCTTCTGGCGGGCGATGGAGGGCGCGCCCCGGGTGCGGGTGGAAATGCCTCTGGATTGGCGCCTGGCGCAGATTCACAAGGATTACATCGACGATCTGTGGGCGATCTACCGTCAGCAGTTCGGCGAGTGGCTGGGCTGGGCGCTGATGCGCAAGCAGCTCTCCAGCGCACTGGCCCGGCTGCAGAAGCGCCTGGGCCATGCCCGGCTGGCGCGTCTGCAGCGGCTGCAGCAGCTTGCCTTCCGCGAGCACGAGCGCGGCAACCGCCAGGCTCACGAAGCCTGGCTGGCGCCGCTGCTCACCGAATACTACGACCCCATGTACCGCTACCAGTTGGAGAAGCGCAATGCCGAGCGCTTCCTGCATGTCGGCGATTGGGACAGCTGCCTGGCGGCGGCGCGAGCCTGGTCGCAGGAGCACGCGCGGCAGCTCGATACGCAGCCGCAGCCGGCATGAGGCGCCTCACGCCGGGGCGCTGCGAATCCACTGACTGAGCAGGCGGTCGAGCAGTGGCGCCAGGCGATCGAAGCGCCGGTCGTCGGCCAGAATGGCGTCGTCGGGCTGGGCATGAGGACTGGCTTCGCTGCCCTCCGGCCTTTCTCCATTGGCGAGCAGCACGTCGACCCCGGAGCGCGTGACCTCGAGGTGGCAGAGCAGGCCCAGCGCCCGTCCGGCGTCCCAGGCGAAGCCCTGCACCGGGCTGCCGGAACTGCCGCCCAGCGGCAGCGCCTCGTCGGGCAGGGCGAAGACGTCGCGATGCCACATGAAGGCGGTGAAACGCTCCGGCAGGTCGAAGGGGCTCTCGGGGGCCAGGGTCACCTCGTGCCAGCCCACCTCGGCGAAGGTGCCGCGGCCCACCGTGGCGCCGAGCTCGGCGGCGATCATCCGGGCACCCAGGCCGATGCCGAGCAACGGCTTGTTGCCGTCCAGTGCGCGGGCGATCAGCTTGCGCTCGCGCTTGAGCCAGGAGTGCTGGGCGTCGTCGAGAACATGCATCGGGCCGTCGAGCAATATCAGCGCATCGCCATCGGCCAGGCTGGGTGGGGTCTCGCCGTCGTAGAGATGGAAAACGGTGTGGCTGTGCCCCATGCTGGACAGCCAGTCGGCGATGCGGCCCGGACCGTGGTACGGGCTGTGTTGAAGCAGGTGCAGGTGCATGGAATCCTCGCCGTTGAAGGGTGACACGAAGCAGGGAGCGGAGCGTACATGAAACCGGCGCTGCGGGAACAGATTCTGACCATTATGGCCGCCATACCGCCAGGGCGGGTGACTACCTACGGTCGTATTGCCGCCATGACCGAGGGCGGCACGCCGCGCCTCGTCGCCCGGGCGTTGCGCGAGCTGCCCGACGACCATGGGCTGCCGTGGTTTCGCGTGATCACCGCATCGCGCCGGGTGGCCGAGCATCCCGGCGCTATCGAACAGCGCGAGCGATTGGTCGCCGAGGGCGTGCTCTTCGATAGCCGGGGACGCGTGCCGCCCGAGGTCATGTGGCCGTGAGCCGTGCGCATCCCCATCCTTTCTTCTGACCTTCGAATCACGAGGAGAATCCATGAGCCAGCCAAAAGGGGGCTTCCATGAGCGACTGCAGGCACTCTCGCCGCGTCAGCAACAGGCCTTCATGGCGGCACTGTGCGAGCGGATGCTGCCCAACTATTCGCTCTATGCCCAGATGACGGGAGCCGGCAATTCGGCCGCCCTGCGCGTTATGCTCGATCTGGTGTGGGAGCAGCTCGCCGTACGCGAGGCGCGGATCGATTTCGAGCGCCAGGCCGAGAAGCTGGCCGAGCTCGAACCGCCGGAGGACGACGACAGCTTCGGTGCCCGGCGTGCGGTGGAGGTGGTCGTGGCGCTATCCTCGCTGTTCGATACGCTGCGAGGCGATTCCCCCGAAGCCGTGCTCGAGGTCAGCCGTATCTCCAAGGGCGGCGTGCGTGCCTTCGTCGAGCTGACCGAAGGGGAGGAGGACGCCAGCAAGCTGGCCAAGCTGGTACGTGAGCACCCACTCATGGCCGACGAGAACGACTTTCAGGACGCAGTGCTGGAGGCGGCGGAAGGCCCGCTCGAGCGGGACTCGCTCAAGGCGCTGCGCCAACTGGGGCGCAACGACGGCGTGAGCAATCTCGGGCTGGCGCTGGAGTGATGGGGGCGAAGCGGGTGGCGCCCGTTTCGTCCAGCTAAGGCTGTGTCTGAAAAGTCGGCGAGCGAAGGTCAGACAAGGCAAAAATCAGCGAAAAGACGGAGTTTACGTGGTGTAAATGAGTACGTTGAGCTGATTTTTAACGCTGTATGGCCAAGCGCAGGCAGTTTTCAGGCATAGCCTAGAAGCGGATGCCGCCGATGATCATCGCCCCGGCAGTCCCGAACACGATCAGGTCGGTCTCGAAGCGCCCCCACTGCACCCCCAGGCTGGGCAGGGCGGCCGGGGCGGTGCCGTAGCGGTTGAACGGGATGTTGTCCTGGTATTCGCCGCGGTAGCCGTGTAATAGCCCGGCGGTGAGCTTGGCACGCACGGTGACGTTGTCGCTCGGCTGCCAGAAGGGAAACTCGCGGCCGGCGTAGAGGTAGATGGCTTCCTGATCGAAGGAGTTGAGGAAGCGCGCGCCGCCCACCAGCCAGCGCTGCGGATTGTGCAGCTCGAGGCTGATCAGCTCCTGGGTGTTGTTGTGCTCCGGCTGCGGGTTGAAGTGGCGCGTATAGAGGCTGGTCTGGAACAGCACGTGCTCCACTTCGAGCACCGGCGGCCAGGTCGGCTGCCGCTCCGCGGCAAGCGCTGCCGGCGCCGCCAGTAGCGCCAAGAGCGGGACCAGAGCAAGCGCCCTGGCGGCCCGACAGCAACTCATCCATGAATACCGCACGCTCACGCTCCTCGTTCGCCTCACAGGCGCATCTCGATACCGCGCTCGGCCATGTAGCGCTTGGCCTCGGGGATGGTGTACTCGCCGAAGTGGAAGATGCTAGCGGCCAGCACTGCGTCGGCACCGCCCTCGATCACGCCGTCCACCAGGTGGTCGAGGTTGCCGACGCCACCGGAGGCGATTACCGGCACCGTCACGGCGTCGCTGATGGCCCGGGTCACGCCCAGGTCGAAGCCGGCCTTGGTGCCGTCGCGGTCCATGCTGGTCAAGAGCAGCTCGCCGGCGCCGTATTCCACCATCTTTTTAGCCCACTCCACGGCGTCCAGCCCGGTGGGGCGGCGACCGCCGTGGGTGAAGATCTCCCAGCGCGGCGTTTCGCCCTCAGCCGAGACCCGCTTGGCGTCGATGGCCACCACGATGCACTGGCTGCCGAAGCGCTCGGCGGCCTCGCGCACGAAGTCGGGGTTGGTTACCGCCGCGGTGTTGATCGAGACCTTGTCGGCACCGGCGTTGAGCATGGTGCGGATGTCGTCACAGGTGCGGATGCCGCCGCCCACGGTCAGCGGGATGAATACCTCGCCGGCGATGCGTTCGACCATCTCCACCGTGGTGTCGCGGTCCTCGTGGCTGGCGGTGATGTCGAGAAAGGTGATCTCGTCGGCGCCCTGCAGGTTGTAGCGCTGGGCGATCTCTACCGGATCGCCGGCGTCGCGGATGCCGATGAAGTTGACGCCCTTGACCACGCGTCCGGCGTCGACGTCGAGACAGGGTATGATGCGCTTGGCCAGGCTCATGTCAGCCTCCCGCCCGGTTACCGGTGAGTTCGTCGCACAGCTGTTGACCAGCAGCGACGTCCAGGGTGCCTTCGTAGATGGCGCGGCCGGTGATGGCGCCGAGAATGCCCGGCTCGCCTGCGGCGACCAGCGCGCGCAGGTCGTCGAGATTGGTCACCCCGCCGGAAGCGATTACCGGCAGGCCGCCTTCGCGGGCCAGCTCGGCGGTGGCCTCGACGTTGACGCCGTTCATCATGCCGTCTCGGGCGATGTCGGTGTAGACGATACTGGAGACGCCGTCGTCGGCGAAGCGCTTGGCCAGGTCCACTGCCTTGACCTGGGAGACCTCGGCCCAGCCGTCGGTGGCGACGAAGCCGTCACGGGCGTCCAGGCCGACGATCACGTGATCGGGAAAGGCGCGGCACATCTCGCCGACGAAATCCGGCTCCTTGACCGCCTTGGTGCCGATGATGACGTAGGAGACCCCGGCGGCCAGATAGTGCTCGATGGTCTCGGCGCTGCGGATGCCGCCGCCGATCTGAATGGGCAGCGAGGGCCAGCGCCGGGCGATGGCGGTCACCGCCTCGCCGTTGACCGGCTTGCCCTCGAAGGCGCCGTTGAGATCGACCAGGTGCAGGCGGCGGGCGCCGGCCTCGACCCAGCGCGCCGCCATGGCCACCGGGTCGTCGCCGTAGGTGGTGGCGTCGTCCATCCGGCCCTGCTTGAGACGGACGCACTTGCCGTCCTTGAGATCGATGGCGGGAATTACCAGCATGTCATGTCCTCTCGGGTGCGCGTGCGCACCGGGTTGTCATCGCGGCTCGGCCTGGGCGCGGCTCACGGTGCCTAGTTAACCAGGCGCGGTTCAGGGCGCCCAGTTGACAAAATTTTCCAGCAGCTTGAGCCCGGCCCGGGAGCTCTTCTCCGGGTGAAACTGCACGGCGAAGGTGGCATCGCGACCGATGGCCACATGAGCATCGATGCGGCCGTAACGGGTGGTGCCGAGCACGCAGGCGTCGTCCGCCGCTGCCACGTAGTAGCTGTGCACGAAGTAGAAGTGCTCGTCCTGGTCGATGCCTTGCCACAGCGGATGCTCGTGATGCTGATGCACCAGGTTCCAGCCCATATGAGGCACCTTGAGGCGTTGACCGCGCTCGTCGACCATGTCGAGGGGGAAGCGCTTCACCTCGCCGGAGAGAAAGCCCAGGCAGGGGATGCCGCCGCTCTCCTCGCTATGATCGAGCAGCATCTGCTGACCGACGCAGATCCCCAGCAGCGGCTTGCTCTGATTGGCCAGCAGCTCCTGCACCAGACCGCGCAGCTCGGTGCGCTCGAGCTCGCCCATGCAATCGCGGATCGCTCCCTGGCCGGGCAGCACCAGGCGGGTGGCACCCTGAATGCGCCGCGGGTCGCGGGTGATGACCACGTGCTCATGGGTCACATGCTCGAGCGCCTTGGCAACCGAATGTAGATTGCCCATTCCGTAATCGATGACGGCAATGGTCATGAAGGCTCCTCTCAGGTTCGGTCGTCTGCGTTACAGGCAGCCCTTGGTGGACGGCATCTGGCCGGCCATGCGCGGGTCCGGCTCCACGGCCATGCGCAGCGCGCGGCCGAAGGCCTTGAAGATGGTCTCCGCCTGGTGATGAGCATTGAAGCCCTTCAGGTTGTCGATATGCAGCGTGACCCGGGCATGATTGACGAAGCCCTGGAAGAACTCCCAGAACAGCTGGGTGTCGAGGCGGCCGATGCTGGCGCGGGTGAACTCGACGTCCATGAACAGCCCGGGGCGACCGGAGAAGTCTATCACGACTCGCGACAGCGCCTCGTCCAGCGGCACGTAGGCGTGGCCGTAGCGGTGGATGCCGCGCTTGTCGCCAATGGCCTGGTCGAAGGCCTGACCGAGGGTGATGCCGAGGTCCTCGACGGTATGGTGATCGTCGATGTGCAGATCGCCCACCGCCTTGATGTCGAGGTCGATCAGACCGTGGCGAGCCACCTGATCGAGCATGTGGTCGAGGAAGGGAACGCCGGTCTCGCAGTTCAGCCGGCCCTCGCCATCGAGGTTCACGGTCACCGTGATCTGGGTTTCCTTGGTGTCACGGGTTACCGTGGCGATTCGCTCGGACATGTCGGGTCTCTCTCGCGCTCTGGCGCGTCGCATGGTGTGGGCCCGGCGTGCCAGCAGTCGGCTTCCGGGCGGGCAAGTCGCTGGGCTTGCCGTCATGGGCCGTCCATTATAGAGAATCGCCCCGCCCATCCGCTACAATGCGCCCATCACAGCGGCGGCCCGAGCCGCGGCCAGGGAGACCGCCATGCCGGTAACGCTTCATCTCGTCGACAGCAGCATCTGGCGCTCGGACCGCCAGGTGCAGCTCGATCTGCAGCGAATCTATACGGACGCGCCGGCCGAACGGCTCAGCGTGCCGGTGGACACCTTCATTCGCGAACATCTCGAAGCCGGCCATTTCTTCGGCTGCGCCCGCTTCAATGACCGACTGCTGGGCGCCGTGGCAGTAATCGCCGACGAGCAGGCGTGGTGGCTGTCGGAGCTGTGCGTGCGCAAGGCCACCCGGCGGCGCGGGGTCGGTACGCGACTCCTCGCCCTGGTCAGCGATGCGGCGCGTAGCGAGGGCCGCGAGCTGCGGGCGCCATCATCACGACTGCCCGTCGCCGACCAACTGTTGCTCAACCGCCTGGGGTATCGCTTGCATGCCACCGGCGACTATTACGAATTGGCCCCACCGCTGTAAGGAGGCGGTAACACATGAAGCGATTGTTACAGACGCTGCTGGCCGCCATTGGCGTTCTCGGGGTAGTGGTGGTGGCTGCCGTGGTCTATGTCACTACCTTTCTCGACCCGGAAGACTTCAAGCCGCGACTGATCGAGGTGGTGCGTGAGCAGAGCGGCCTCGAACTGACCCTGGATGGACCGCTCACCTGGTCGTTCTACCCGCGTCTCGGCGTGAGCGTGGAGCAGGCGCAAGGCCGTTTGCCGGAGCAGGGCAACGACGAACCGCCGTTCGTGGCTTTCGCTCACGGCGAGGTCAGTCTCGCCTTCGCCCCGTTGCTGCGCGGCGAGATCGCCATCGAAGGCTTGACCCTGGAAGGCATGCAGCTGCGCTTGGTGCGCGACGAAGAGGGGCGCGGCAATTGGGAAACCCTGCTGCAGCGGCTCGACGAGCGCCGCGAAGGTGCCGAATCGGCGCTGGCGCCGGCCACTGCCGGGCCTAGCCTCGAGGGCAGCAATCTGGTCGTGGCGCTCAATATCGCCAGCGTCCAGGTGCGCAACGGCGCGGCGATCTATCGCGACCTGGCCGCCGGCTCGGAGTGGCTGGTCGACGAGATCAACGTTTCCGGTACCAACGTCAATCCCCAGCGCGCCTTCCCGCTCAAGTCCTCCTTCCAGGTCAGATCGTATCCTGCACTGGATTGGCGGGAACTGGAGCGCAGCCCGGCGTTGGCGAGCGAAGTCTCGCTGGAAGGGCGGATGCGCCTCGCTCTCGCCGAGCGCCGTTACGTGCTCGAAGGCATGCGGTTGACCACCCTGAGCCGGCTGGCGGGCGCCGAGCACCGGCAGCAGCTCGATCTGAGCGGTCAGCAGCTCGTGCTCGACCTGTCTCAGCAGCGCCTGCAGCTCCAGGAGGGCCGTCTGGACGCCGGGCTGAGGCACCCCACTCTGGGCGAGCGCGCGCTGCCTCTATCGCTGACCATGGCGCTGGATGCCGACCTGGCGGAGAACACCGCGCAGTTGCGCGATCTGCAGCTCACCGGCCCCGACGATCTGCGCCTGAGCGGGCACCTCAACCTGGCGGGTCTCGACCAGTCGCCCAGCTACAGCGGCCAGGTCAGCCTGGCGCCCTTCTCGCTGCGCCCGTGGCTCGAGCGTATGAACCAGATGCCGGCCATGGCCAATCCTCAGGCGCTCTCCGACGTGGCATTGACCAGCCCGGTGCGCGGCAATCTCGAGCGCCTCGAGCTGCCGGGGCTGACCCTGGTGCTGGATGGCAGCACCTTCACCGGGCGTTTGGCCGCGGGCCTTATGGGGCAGCTGCTGGACTTCGAGCTGCAGGGCGATCGCCTCAACCTGGACGGCTACCTGCCGCCTGCCGAACCCACAGGGCAGAGTGCCTCCCGCTCCGGCCTGCTGGGGATCCGCAAGGCGCACGCCGACGACACCGCCACGCTGGTTCCCGCCGAGTGGCTGGCCCAGTTGACCCTGAACGGGGCGCTCGACCTGGCGCAGCTGCGTCTCTCCGGGCTCGACTTCACCGACGTGTCGCTGGCCCTGGAGGGAGCTGACGGACAGCAGCGTCTCGAGCGCTTCAGCTCCGTGTTCTACGACGGCGAGCTGAGCGCGAGCGGCGGGCTTGACCTCAGACGTGAGCCGATCCTGTGGCAGCTGCGCCCGTCGCTGTCGCGGGTGCGTCTGGCGCCGTTGCTCGAGGCGCTGTCCGACGACGACTCCCCGGCACCGCTGCGCGGCCGGCTGACCCTCGGCGGTGAACTCGAAACTCGCGCCAACACCTGGCCGGCCCTCAAGCGCAATCTCAACGGGCGTCTGGAGGGTCGCATCGACGAAGGGGCCGTGCTCGACGTCAACGTGTCACAGGAGCTGTGCTCACTGGCCGCCATGGTCGAAGGCCGCGAGACTACCCGGGACTGGAGTGCCGATACGCGCTTCGACCGTGCCGAAGCCCGCCTGCGTATCTCGGACGGAGTCGTGCAGAGCGACGATATCCTGGTGACGATTCCGGGCATCGACATGAGCGGGACGGGCGAACTCGACCTGACCAGCGAGCGCTTCGATCTGCGCGCCGCCGCACGCTTCGTCGACGGTGCCGATGCCGCCTGTCCGGTCAACCCGCGCCTGGAGCGCGTGCCGTTGCCGGTGCGTTGCAGCGGCGAGCTCTCCGGCGACAGCGGTGATTGGTGCAGCTTCGACCGCGAGGCCTTCCAGGTCACCCTGGCCGAGCTGCTGCGCGACGAAGTGTCCGGTCGCGCCAGAGAAGAGCTGGAGCGCCGCCTGGAGAGGCCGCTGGAGCGTCTCGAAGAACGTCTCGGCGAAGGTAGTGGCCGGGAACTTCGTGACGCCTTGCGTGGTCTGTTGAACTGACGACCCAAAGCCAGTCCCTGCGCCGACTCCCAGTCGGCGCTTTTTTTCGTCATGCATTTTTCGCCATGCATTTTTCCGACAGGCATCTTTGAGGTTGTTCCATGAGCGAAATGCCTACACCGGTGCTTGAGCCTGCAGTCTTCCAACAGCGTCTGCTGGCGTGGTACGACCGCGCCGGCCGCCATGACCTGCCCTGGCAACGCCAGCGCACGCCCTACCGCGTGTGGGTCTCTGAGATCATGCTGCAGCAGACCCAGGTCACCACGGTGATCCCTTACTTCGAGCGCTTCATGGCGCGCTTCCCCACCCTCGAGGCGCTGGCCGAGGCCACCCAGGACGAAGTGCTTCACCTGTGGACCGGGCTTGGCTACTACGCCCGCGGGCGCAATCTGCACAAGGCGGCCCGCCAGGTCGTGGCCGAGCACGGCGGCGAGCTGCCGGTAGCGAGCCTCGAGGCCATGGCGGAGTTGCCCGGCATCGGCCGCTCCACTGCGGGTGCGATCATTGCTCAGAGCACCGGACAGCGCGCCGTGATCCTCGACGGCAACGTCAAGCGCAGCCTGGCCCGGTTGCACGCCGTGGAGGGCTGGCCGGGGCGGCCGGTAGTGGAGCGCAGGCTGTGGGCGCTGGCCGAGCACTACACGCCGAAGCAGCGCGTGGCCGACTACACCCAGGCGGTAATGGACCTCGGCGCCACCCTGTGCCGGCGCGGCACCCCCGAATGCTCGCGCTGCCCGTTCGCTGACGTCTGCGTGGCCCATGCCCACGGCGAGGAGCGCCGTTTCCCCGAGTCGAAGCCGAAAAAGGCGCTGCCGACCCGTACCACGCTGATGCTGGTGCTGCGCGACGCCGAAGGGCGGGTGCTGCTCGAACAGCGCCCTGCCAGTGGGCTGTGGGGTGGGCTATGGGGACTGCCTCAGTTCGACGACCTGGCCGCGTTGCGGGGCTGGCTCGACGTGCACGCGCCGGGGGCTGCCATCGATCCGGCCTGGCCGGCCTTCAGCCACACCTTCAGTCACTTCCGCCTCGACATCACCCCGCAGCCGGCGCGGATCGGCAGGCTGGATGCGGTGGGCGAGGCACGATGCTGGTACGATCCAGGCAACCCCGAGCGCATCGGCCTGGCGGCGCCGGTCAAGGCGCTGCTGGCCTCGCTGGCACCGTTCGCTCTGGCCGCCCCCGCGGGGCCCTGAGCACAGCACCACCAACAGCAAGGAGACCGCCATGAGCCGCACCGTGTTCTGTCGCAAGTATCAACAGGAGCTCGAGGCACTGCCCTTCCCGCCGCTGCCGGGCAAGAAGGGCCAGGAGATCCAGGCCAGCGTGTCGAAGCAGGCCTGGGAGGAGTGGCAGGCGCTGCAGACCCGGCTGATCAACGAGAAGCACCTCAACATGCTCGACCCCGAGGCGCGGTCCTATCTCAACGAGCAGATGGAGCGCTTTCTCGACAACCGCGAAACCGACCAGGCGGAAGGCTACGTGCCGCCCGAGCGCTAGGCGTATGGTTGTGAAACGACAGCAGCATCTGCATGAAACGAAAGGCTTGACGCTGCCGATCTGATCTTGTTTAATACGCACCGTTGGCAGCGGCCAGATAGCTCAGTCGGTAGAGCAGGGGATTGAAAATCCCCGTGTCGGCGGTTCGATTCCGTCTCTGGCCACCAATCTGCTGGGGTATCGCCAAGTGGTAAGGCACCGGTTTTTGGTATCGGCATTCCCAGGTTCGAATCCTGGTACCCCAGCCACGCCAACCCTTTTCCGACTCTGCACTTCGCACGCGTCGGTCCCGAGCCGGCATAGCTCAGTTGGTAGAGCAACTGACTTGTAATCAGTAGGTCCCGGGTTCGACTCCTGGTGCCGGCACCATCCGAAACGGATGAATCGGAAATCAGCGACTTGCAGATACGAGAAACCGCCCATCGAGGCGGTTTTTTGCTGCTTGGCAGCAATCATTGCCGCCGCTACCGAAGTTCGATGCTACCGCAGGGTTGCGGTGGTACCCACCGGGCTCTAGGGATGGCTCATGAAACTCCGGCTTTCGCGTTTGCCCGATGTGAGCACTCGTCGCAATCGATCCTTTGCTGCAGCTATCGGCGCGTTGCTGATCGGCTTGGCATGGTGGCTCTGTGGGGTCGGTCTCGATGGGCTCTCGGATGCACGCAAGCTCGAGCGTCTCAATACCACTCCTCTTATGCATATGTCCGGTGGCGTCTATCGCGTTGCAGGTAGCGTAGAGCCACTGCCGGGGTCGAACGTTGAGGCTCCTTACTCCGGCGACCGGGTGCTGTGGGTCGAGTACCGGGAAGAGCGCCAAGTCAGAGTCGGTGGCGTTCAGCAATGGCGCACGATAGAGGAGGGGACGAAGGGCGTCGACAAGATCGCACTACGTGACCAAAGCGGCACGGTCTTGTTGGACACTGCGGCAACCTTCTCTGCGGATGGGCATGTGCGCTCGGTCGATGCGGTTCAGTTGGCAGAATGGGACCTCCGCCTCACTTACCAATACCGCGAAGCCACCCGCCGTTACACCGAGCGAGCGCTGCTTGCGGCCCCCCAGGATCTTCAAGCCATCGGTGAGTTCGACCCTGACACGGGGATGCTGAGGCTGGCGCACACGCCCGCCATGCCCTCATACGTGTCAGTACGGAATATCGGCAGCATTGGGGGCGAATCGCTGGTCAAGGCTCTGGCCAAGCTGGGGGCTGCCGTACTGGCGCTTTCCATGGGAACCGGCCTTGTGCTGGTAGGAATGGGTATCCACCGCTTCTGGATCTTCATCTTGCTGATGTCCGGCGCCGTGATGGTTCAGCTGATGACGCTGGGAGGCCGGCACCTGGCTGGCGATTGGCAAGCGGCAATGATCATCGCTCATGAGCGAAATACGGCAGTTCAGGCTTTTGGAGATCGGCGTCTGCCCGAGCACCAGCAGGATGTCGCTAACCTGATGGCGCAGATGGCGTCCACCGCCAGCGGCGTTCTCGATCGCCGTCTCTATCGGCGAGCGGCAGGAGAGCTGGCAGCGATAGCCGGAGACTCCAACGGGAGGGGCGAAAGTAACCGCCTCGATAGCGTGCCGACTCTCATGACACTGGGGGTCTCTGTGCTCGCTTTTCTCGTCAGCTACTGGATGTTTCGCAGCGGGCTGGGCGCCATCCTGATCAAACGGCTTGTCGAGGCCTTGCCGTGGAACCGTTCAGGCCGGCTCAGTTATGGAATGACCAAGAAGCAAGGGACCATCGAGGCCGTGGCGGGAACGCTGGAGACACCTCTGAGTGAGCCGAATGTACTGGTCTATCGGGAGTTGGTCGAGGAACTGCGTGGCTACGGCAATAGTCGTCGGTGGGTAGTCATCAGCGATAGGCTTGAGACGCTTCCATTCCGGCTGAAGGGGGAAAGCGACGTCGGCGCGGGGGCATTGGTGAATCCGGAACAGGCCGATATCGACTTCCACCATCGTGCTCAACGACGTATCAGCCACTCACCGGAGAGGCAGGTGACCGCCTGGTGGATCGAGGAAGGCGCCAGGCTAACGGTCGTTGGCCATGCCGGTCTCAATCCGGAGGGCTCCGCCGAACTGGCGATCCGAGCCGAACCGGATGCCCCATTCCTGATCAGCGCTCGGCCGGATGGCGCCATGCTGCTGCGCATGGCGTCCAACGCCTTTGTCAGGATAGCCATCAGCTTCTCAACATTTCTCTTCGGTATGGCGGCACTGCTGGCGTTGAGGGGAAGTGTCACCCCTGATGGCCTGCTGACCCTGGTGGTGGGAGTGCCCTTGTTTTTGCTGCTGGTAACCGCAGCTCTTCACTACAATGACCTGATCTACCTGCGTAACGCCATCGTGGCCAGACGCCAGCACATCTTCACACAGCTGCAGAAGCGTGCCGACCTGATCCCGCCGCTGGAACGCATCGTCAAGCGGTACCTGGCTCATGAAAGGGAGTTGCTGGTGCTGTTGACCGAGCTGCGGCGGGCAGGCATGCCGGCGTGTGCTGATGATGGCCTGGAGCGGGTCCTGGGCCAGCAGCAAGCACTGCAACGGCGCATTATCTCAGGTGGCGAAGCGTATCCGGAGCTCATGTCCGAGCCGGTAGTCCGACAATTTCAGGACACCATGCGGGAGACCGAGGACTATTTGGCCTTCCTGCGCGATGCCCACCTCAAGTCATGTGAACTCTACAATACTCGCATTGCCACCTTTCCTGACCTCCTGCTGGCCCGACCGCTTGGTTTCCAGCCGGCGAGTCTGGCACTGAGCCCACATGGCCAGGAGGCATCCCGGTCATGAGCGGAAGCATGGGCTCCGCCAATCTCAAGAAGGAGAGGGCTGCTGGGAAAGCGGCAGCAACCACGACCGCCCATCGAGGCGGTTTTTTCGTTGCGCTTGAGGTCATGCAGGCCGAAGCGTTCTTCTGCGATGATTGTCTCGTCTTCAAGGGCGAGGCGTATGAAGCGCTGCCAAGTAGAATCGAAGCTGCTCTTGCGCAGGGCGTCGCCTCTGCGGGAAACAATGAGCGGGCGGCGCTCGGGTAGCATCGGCAGGCCGCGGCTGCCGATCTTGCCCAGCTGTTTGCAGGTTATCTCTCCGTCGACGGTCACCACCTGTACGTCGCCTCCCGCGGCGTGATCGATCGACGATGATCCGATCGCCGTCGTAGATGCCGGCATTGATCATGGAATCGCCTTTGGGCTGATAGATGCGTCATGGAGTGATGCGCAACGGGATCAGGCACGGTCGATGAGCGGCCGGGCCTTTCGAGTGCCCAAAAAGCTGACCAAACCATGCTCTATGAAACGAAATAAGCAACTTTAGGTGCTTGATTCTCTTGCTTTATTGGCGGAAGCGGCGGGGATCTAGTTCGAAGTATAACGCTGAAAATCAGAAAGTTATGTTAACGTATTGACAGCTTGTTGACTTCGCTGCCTAATAAAGCTTTGGTATAAGCTTTGCTCCAAGGCGCACAGAGTATTTTTATGGTAAGTTATACGCTGAGAGGGTAAGTATTGGGCGTTGTTATTTAATTTGAAATTACTAGATACATTTGGTTGTTGTTAAGCTGCATAACACTGGAGCTCTGTTTCAGGCGTGAAGCTAGAGATTCTTAATGTTATTATTTCTATTGAATGGTGCCTCTTTGCTTAAACCAACGTTAAAAAACAAGGGTGGAACTTTAAGGGAAAGATATCTTGCAAAGCTCGCGGGCGCTAGTTTTTTTGAGCTTTGGTCTTACGCAAATGTTTATACAGACGAAGGGAAAGCTAAATCTGGAAAGGGAGAGGAGCTATGCGATTTGCTAGTGGTGTTTGGTAATGATGTCATACTTTTTTCTGATAAGGATATAAAATTCAATAGCAATATTGAAACTTCTGTGGCGTGGAAGCGGTGGTTTAAAAGGGCGGTGGTGAAATCTTGCAAACAACTCTATGGGGCTGAGTCTTGGATCAAACGATACCCAGATAGAATTTATCTAGATGATAAGTGCAATGCGCCATTTCCTATTGATTTAAGCGGTGATTTAAATTTTAACCTAGTGGCGGTTACGTGTAATACTATACCTCATGCTGAGAGATATTTTGGCGGTAATAGCTCTTCCTCCTTTTTGCAAGTGTATGCGTTAGATGAAAAAATGTGTATGGAAAGGCCTTTTCATGTGGGGTGGCTGTATCCTAATAAAAAGTACATTCATATTTTAGATGAGAGCTCTTTAGACCTTCTTCTTGGTGAGTTGGATACAGCTTACGATTTCATTAATTACTTGAACGAAAAAAGCGATGCAATTATCAGTGGTCAGCTATCACTAGCTTCTGGTGAAGAGGAAGTGCTAGCACACTATTACAGGGAGCGTCAGGTTAACAAAACTTTGACAGGTAGTATAGGGGAGCTAGAGCATCTTTCTCTGGGTACATTGATACTGCAAGAAGGCTTGTGGCATGAGTATCAGGAAGAGACTCAAGGAAAGTTTGAGAGGTTCTTTAAAGAGAATAGCTTGTTTTGGGATTCTTTGATTGAAAGTTTTTCAAAAAACATTCTTGCGGGCAGGGTAGGTGTTGGGCAGGATCTTCCATTTAACTCTCATGAGAGGGCTGTGCGTTTTTTAGCTTCCGAGTGCAGAGTTTCCAGATGCTTTCTTGCTAGGGCTTTTCTAGAAAAGCTACAGGCAGTACCAGACAATCGTCGCAGTGCCAGAGTTATGAGGTCGCCTCAAAACGATAATTTGCTTTACGTATTTCTTTTTCTTCCTATGGATGAAGGGCAATCGTATGAAGATTACAGAGAGGAGCGCGGAGGCTATAATCATGCATATGCATTGGTTGCGAAATTTTTGCATCAAGATATAACCAATGTTGTTGTTTTATCCACAGATACCAAAGGTGTTCTTGGCCGATCTGAAGACGTCCTGGCGGCGGAATTTGATGGCCCTCTTAAAGGTGAAGAGTTAAAGCTGGCCAAAAAATTGCATGAAGAAGATTGTATTCTTAAACATGTTTTTGAGTACAAGGATAGGTCTGTGTCAGGTCTTGTGGGTAATAAACCCTATAGGAACATGGACAAAATATATGGTAGAAACGATAAGTGTCCTTGCGGTTCAGGATTAAAATATAAAAAATGTTGTGGTAAGTAGCTCGTGTCCGCATCACAGTAATAGCAATCGTTCATGAAATTCACCCTTGATAATCTGATATTCGCAAGGGGATAGAGTGTGCGTATAACATGCAGAATAAGTTGCTGTTTTAATCTGTTGGGTAGCAATAGTATGTATAAATAAATTATCCAGCAGTATGGTTTTGCTAAGAGAAATTGTATTTCTTTTAATCAGTAGGTCCCGGGCTCGACTCCTGGTGCCGGCACCATCCAAAACGGATGAATCGGAAACCAGCGATTTTCAGATACGAGAAACCGCCCATTGAGGTGGTTTTGCATGTCCGGCGTGCCGCTCTTTTGTTACGTGAGGATGCCGGCGAGTCATGCTAACGCAGGCGCTCGAGTAGGGATGGCGGACAGTCGCGATGGGCCATGCTCATTAGACAGGGCTCCCGCAAGGGCCAACACTTACAGCGCGAGATATATGGCGTCCAGCGGGGGCTGGAAGCGTATGTCGACCACAGCACGAAAGAACTCGATGATGACTGCCAATATGACGACACGGGCGATCTTGTCCTTAAGCTGATCGAAGGACTTGATGTCGAATTGTAATACCCCCTGGTTTCTGCACACCCTACGCCGCTAATGCCGGGTGTGCCCGGCCTCTGCCTAATGCTAGGTGTACGCTGGGTGTAGGTTTGGTCTCACATTCTGGTGCCTGTTTATATTTTTGTGAGCTAATTGAACTTTAAAATAGGAAAAAGTCGGGCAAGAATTAGGCTTGAGTCTACTGATCGTTAATGCGGGCTCGTAATATATTACGAGCTATCTTTAAAAGAACAGCCCCGCGGGAAGCGGGGCTGAGGCGTGCATTGAGAGCGGAAGTCATGGATAATGACTTCATGTTACAAGTCGTAGGTTTGGCTTGGGGCGAGTGTCAGGCAGTGAAAGCCCAGTTATTTCTTTAAAAAATTTCGGCCGAACAGACAGTGAGGCGGCGATATTGCTGACATCAATGCCTTTTTTTTCCAAAAGAACCTTCAAGGCATTCTCAATAACTTCCGGTGGTTCGTCAGCAATCAAGTAGTCATCCTTCTCGCCATTAGCCTCGCCATATTTCTTAAGAGTTATTACCCCTGTTTTGTATTGGGCGTCATTTATCAAGTCTAGCTGTCTTGCTCTGTACAGCATGGCAGCCTTGCTAACTTTCCAGGTTTGCTTAAATTCTCTCATTCCTTTCCAGTCCAACCTTTTTCCGTTTGGTCTTGGAAATAGTTTTATCATCATTGCTCGGGGCATAAGCAAGGCGCTAGCAAATCTATTTGCTTGGTTTTCTGTTACCCTGTCTCCAGTGACAATTCCTTCATGCATCACTAAGTGGCCAAGCTCATGGGCGATGTCAAATCGTTGTCGACAAATACTTTCTTTGGCTGTGTTTCTGACAATAAAAGGCCTTTCCACTGCTACTGAAAGTGCATCGACTTCTTTTGAAACACCATTGAAATTGGTGACAATGGCCCCTAGGTTTTCAGCTAGGCGGGTCATGTTGCCAATTGGGGAGGAGCCGAGCCCCCATTCTTTTCTGCAAATTTCGGCTGCACGTTCTATACTGTCATAACTTTTGATGTCAGTTATGGACGGTATGTTTACGTTGGGGAACTTTAGTTCTTTCTCTAAGAAGTTGATCAAATAATTGACCATTTCTCCACGGGCAATAGCTACTTGCTTTATAGTGGCTTTTGTGGTGAGTAACTTCCTGAAGTGAAACTGTTCTTCATTGAGGCGGTGTTCTTTTGGAAAAAAGAAATCCACCTCAACATCCAAGGCATCTGCAAGGCCAATCATAAGCTGCTCAGTGGGCTTGCTCTGATTGGTTTCTAGTTTATGTAAGTATTGCCGTGATTTTCCAACTCTCTCTGCAACTTCTTCAAGAGATAGCCCGCCAAATACGCGGGCCAGCCTCATAGATGCTCCATCGAAGACGAAATTCATCTCAGTCACTTTCTTTGAGTTTCATTAAGTCTTGGGGAATCGTGATCATCGGTCTTCTCTTCCCGCTGGTCACTTTCGCCACGAACCCCCACTTTGGCCGGTGGCAATTCCGCTGTAGGCGGAACTTCCGTATCCACAGAATGAAGAATGGGTCCGGTGGGGCTATAAGACCACTGGCAGACTTTCTCCTGATAGATATTAAGGCCGATAAAGAATGCGCGATCTTCATCTTCTTCAGTCATTGCGCGTTCAACGACAAATCTCCACATAACTGGGATGTCGTCGTCATCAGCAAAGAGATCATCAACTTGGTTTCTTCGAAAGAATCCTCGCTTCACAGGGGACTCAGGGTCATCCCTAAAAAACCGGCAAGGAACATTTCCAATTCTAAAAGTAACATCCATCCCAGGGCTAGCCAGCTCTAGCCAATCATGCTCTTCCTTTTTGCAAAGCTCGATAAGAGCATTTTTTGATCTACCAAAAATGGCACACTCTCGTGTGTAGGTGTCATCGTATGACGAGGTCATCTCTCTCGTCGTGTTGAAACGCACATCGAGCAGTAGCTCGGCAATGGTGGCCAAGCGGTCCTCGCTCAGCTCAGAGAAAAAATCCGAAGGATGCTTAGCTTTCATGCCCGATACCTGGCTGGATGGGGGATTTGTCAACCAAAGATATGGCGATATCCAGAATCTGTCAACCAACGACCTCATCAATCATCCCAGACCCTGGTCCGCTATGCTTCTGCAGGGAACGCTTAATAACCCCTCGCTGGGGCGCTAGGATCTATCGGCCCCTGCTGCGAGCGGGCTGACCTTGCTGACTATCATGCCGGCATCGAAAGCTACCAGTGGGTGCACTGCTCGCCTTGAGTGGCAATAACAGTCAGAGAGCGTGGAGGACATCGGCGAACATGGGCGGTACTAGGCCTTGGTTCTCATTGACGGGGCTCCTTGTACGGTACGTCGGTACTAACCATCAGACGCGCGGCATGGGGCATCGGTGCCCATCAGCATCAACAAGAACGCCTTCCTTGAGCTACCGCACGCTCTGCGCAGAGCTTCGTCCTCTATGCAAAGGTCAATGCCGAAGTACCCCCAAGACATCTTCCTGAGTTGCATAGATATGGATAGGTCCTTGTAGGCTACCTAGGGCTCAGGCGCGCCGATACCCTGAATGATAAGTGGCCAAGCCTTCGTGTGTCTGGGCTGGCGCCATGCGGCAGGTTGTCAACCCAGAAGGGCAGGTGGCTCTAGTATTGGCATCACCATTTAAAACCAATCAAGCCCCCTTCAAGAACTCCCTGAAACAGGAAAGTCTTGAAGGGGGCTTGGCGGAGAGTACTGGATTCGAACCAGTGAAGGGAATTCACCCTTGCCGGAGTATCAATCCGGTGCCTTAAACCACTCAGCCAACTCTGGAAATTAGCTTTTCCACAACTGACTGTGGACTTATCCTACAGGAGATCTAAGTTTACCACAAGTGCAATGTTTAAGTTGCCGTAATTTCTGCCTTTTTCCAGTCAGCTATGCGGAGTGTAAGCTGCAAGCCCTTATGGGTGGACATGTACTGATGGGCGGGGTGCAGCTAGATATGGACTGGTTTCGTCAAGACTCTACACATCCCGACTTGCCACACGACTGCGCTCAGGAGCATACGATAGTTGAACTACCTGAACCCTTATATGTTATCACTTATGGTAAAGCTGAGGGCGCGACACAATAAGCTACGATGTAGGAGGCGAGCCTAATCCAGCAGATACGAGAAACCGCCCATCGAGGCGGTTTTTTCGTTGCGCTTGAAAGCGCATCGCACCGCCACCACATCACTGCTGCAAGGTCCTGCCGGGACCACCCACCACGGCTGCACGCCGTTGCACGAGCTGGGACTGAACCTGATCACGGATACACAGGAGGTGATTGGATGACAGTGCACACTTCGTCCAACCGTAAGCTGAAACAGACCACCGACTACGCCGTCACCGATACCATGACGGCACCGCTTCGCAGCGAAGCGAATCGGGTGCAGGATGCCTATCCCACCCGACTGAACAAGCCGCTGGACACCCTCTGGATGGAGCGCCGCGAGGGCGTGGTGCGCGGCAGCGCCGACGAGGGGCCGCTGAGCCGGGCGCAGCTCGACGAGTTCGAACGCAAGGGCTTTCTTTTCGAGCCCAATTTCATCAGCGGGGAGGAGCTTGATGAGCTGCGCCGGGAGCTGGCGGACTTGATGAGCCGCGACGACTTCCGCGGCCGTGACTTCAGCATCACCGAGCCCGACAGCCAGGAGATCCGCTCGCTGTTCGCGGTGCATTTCCTGTCGCAGCGCTTCGCCAGCCTGGCCCACGACGAGCGCCTCGTCGGGCGGGTGCGTCAGATCCTCGGCGGCGAGGCCTACGTGCACCAGTCGCGCATCAACTACAAGCCGGGCTTCGAGGGCAAGGGCTTCAGCTGGCACTCCGACTTCGAGACCTGGCACGCCGAGGACGGCATGCCGGCGATGCATGCGGTGAGCGCTTCGATCGTGCTGACCGACAATCACGAGTTCAACGGCCCGCTGATGCTGATCCCGGGCTCGCACAAGGTGTTCGTACCGTGCCTGGGCGAGACCCCGGACGATCACCATCGGCAGTCGCTGAAGCGGCAGGAGTTCGGCGTGCCGGGTCGCGAGGCGCTGCGCGAGCTGGTCGCCCGTCACGGCATCGAGGCGCCCAAGGGGGCGGCCGGGGGCTTGCTGCTGTTCGACTGCAATACTCTGCACGGCTCCAACGCCAACATGTCGCCGGACCCGCGCAGTAACGTATTCTTCGTCTACAACCGGCGCGACAACGCCTGCGTCGAGCCCTTTGCCGCCCGCCGTCGTCGGCCGAGCTTCCTGGCTCATGGGCCGGACGAGCAGTGGGTTCCCCAGGACTGACGCCTATCGTTTCGATAGCGTCATCAGGGTGGAACGGAGCGCATGGTGCGGTAGACTGTGAGGCTTGTCGTTGAAAAGCGGCACGCATAACGAGAAGGAGAAGACCCGCCATGCGCTTTGTACCCCGTTTTACCGATGGCCAGGAGTTTCCCCATTCGCTGGGCAAGATCGTATGCATTGGCCGCAACTATGCCGATCACGCCAAGGAGCTGGACAACCCGATACCCACCGAGCCGCTGCTGTTCATCAAGCCGGCCACCAGTGCGGTAAGCCTCGACGAGCCCCTCGATCCGCCTTTCTCTCGTGGCGAAGTGCACTACGAGGCGGAGCTGGCACTGCTGATCGGCGAGACTCTGTCCCATGCCACCGCCGATGAGGCCGAGCGTGCCATCGTCGGCATCGGGCTGGCGCTGGACCTGACCCTGCGCGACGTGCAGACCCGCCTGAAGGAGAAGGGCCACCCCTGGGAGATTTCCAAGTCGTTCGACGGTGCCTGTCCGCTGTCCGCCTTCCTGCCGCTCAGCCGTGCGCCGAACTGGAATGCGCTGACCTTCGAGCTGGAGATCGACGGCGAGCTGCGCCAGCACGGCGAGGGTTCCGACATGCTGTTCCCGGTACCCACCCTGGTGGCAGAGATGAGCCGTCACTTCACCCTCGAGCCGGGCGACGTGATCATCACCGGTACCCCAGAGGGCGTCGGCGAGCTGCCGCGCGGCGCCAAGCTGCGCATGACCCTCACCGGGGGCCTTGAGGTGACGGCTCAGGTCGTCGAGTAAGGTCCCGCCCCGGCCGGTACGCAGGTTCCGAACGACGACGCCCCCGCGGCCTGGCCGCGGGGGCGTCGTGTCTTTTCGAGTCGAGCCCAGCGCTACTCAAGCCCAGCGTTACTCGAGATAGGTGTAGCCCTGCAGGCCGGCGGAGAGGTCGTCGAGGAAGTGCTCCTGCTCCTCTGCCGGCAGCCCGCTGTCGGCCAACTGGCCGGCCAGGCGGTCGCGCAGCACCTTGGCATCGAAGTTGACGTAGGCCAGCACGTCGGAGACGCGGTCGCCCTGCTGGGCGTGGCTCAGCACCCACTCGCCGTTGTCGTCCAGGGCAGCGTCGACGGAGTCGGTGTCGCCGAACAGGTTGTGCAGGTCGCCGAGGATCTCCTGGTAGGCACCGACCAGGAAGAAGCCCAGCAGGCGCTCCTCGTCGTCACGCCACTCGGGCAGTGGCAGGGTCGTCTCCACCCCCTGGCCGTCGACGTAGCCGTCGATGCGGCCGTCGCTGTCGCAGGTGATGTCCTGGATCACGCCGCGGCGGCTGGGCTCGCGGTTGAGCCCGGTCAGCGGCAGCACCGGGAAGATCTGATCGATCCCCCACACGTCGGGCACCGACTGGAACAGCGAGAAGTTGACGAACAGCTTGTCGGCGAGCTTCTCGGCCAGTTCGTCGATGATCTCGCGGTGGGCGCGGTTGCGGCTGTCGAGCCGCTCGCGCAGGCGCGCACAGGCAGCGAAGTAGACCCCTTCGGCCTCGGCGCGCACGGTGATGTCGGCCAGCCCCATGAGAAAGCGGTCATGCATCTCGCTCATGGCCTGCAGCAGGTCGTGCCATGCCTCCACCAGCTCGCGCGGCTCCACCGAGCCGTTGAGCAGGTCGTGCACGCGCCACAGCTCGTCGAGCTGAGGGTCGTCCTCGGCCAGGCGCTCCGGCGCCTCATCGTTGACCCGCTCCTCGCCGATCACGTTGGTGATCAGCACCGCGTGGTGGGCGGTGAGGGCACGGCCCGATTCGCTGATCAGATGCGGGTGGGGGATTTCCGCCTCGTTGCAGGCCTGGGCGAAGGCGCTGACCACATTACGCGCGTACTCGCGCATGGAGTAGTTGATCGAGCAGAAGCTGCGCGAACGGGTGCCTTCGTAGTCGATGCCCAGTCCGCCGCCGACGTCGACGGTGTCGATCGGTGCGCCCAGCGCCAGCAGGCTCTGGTAGAAGCGCGCACACTCGCGCAGGCCGACCTGAATGTCGCGGATGTTGGCGATCTGCGAGCCCAGGTGGAAGTGCACCAGCTGCAGGCTGCCGAGCGAGTCGGCTTCGCGCAGGCGTTCCACCACCGCCAGCATCTGGGCGGCGGTGAGACCGAACTTGGATTTCTCGCCGCCGGTGTCCTGCCACTTGCCCATGCCCACCGAGGCCAGGCGCGCGCGCAGGCCGATGCGCGGGGTGACGCCGAGGCGCTCGGCCTCCTCCAGGATCAGCGGCAGCTCGGAGAACTTCTCCACCACCAGGTAGACCCGATGGCCGAGTTTCTCGCCCATCAATGCCAGGCGGATGTACTCGCGGTCCTTGTAGCCGTTGCACACGATCAGCGAAGGGCCGTCGGCGGAAAGCGCCAGCACGGCGAGCAGTTCCGGCTTGCTGCCGGCCTCGAGGCCGACCCGGCCATGGCCGCGTTCGCGGGTGGCCAGTATCTCCTCGACCACGCGACGCTGCTGATTGACCTTGATCGGATAGACGGCGGTGTAGCCGCCTTGATACTCCTCCTCGCGCATGGCCAGGTCGAAGGCTTCACACAGCTGCTCGACGCGGTCGTGCAGGATGTCGCTGAAGCGGACCAGCACCGGCAGGCGCAGGTCGGCCTCGCGCAGCTGGTCCACCAGCGGTGCCAGCGGCAGGGCGGGGCCTTCGGCCTCGCTGCCGAGAGGGCGCACCAGGGCATGGCCGGCGTCGTCGACGTCGAAGTATCCGCTGCCCCACTGGTCGATGTTCCAGGTGCGGCGCGCGCGCTGGGCGGGACCGGAGGCTGCTCCCATGGATAGGCTCATGTATCGCTCGCTTCAGGCAGGGGCAGAGCGCCGTGGTTCAGGCGTGCCGTGAGAATGGTATGGAACTGCGCCGGGTCGTGGGGCGTCAGGTCGTGGGCCGGTGGGTCGACGTAGACCACCAGCAGACGTGACAGCCAGTAGCGCAGCGCGGTCATGCGCAGCATCGTCGGCCACACCTCGCGTTCGGCGGCGGTGAGGGGGCGGCGAGCCTGGTAGGCGCTGATGATGGCGTCGTGGCGGGCGCGGTCCAGGCGGCCATCGGGGCCGGAGGCCCAGTCGTTGATGACGATGGCCAGATCGAACAGCAGATCGCCCGTGCAGCCGTTGTAGAAATCGATGATACCGCCGAGGCGGTCGCCCTCGAACAGGGTATTGTCGCGGAACAGGTCGCCATGCAGCGCCCCGTGGGGCAGTTCGGGGGCATCGCCGAACACGCCCTGGTAGATCTCCACCTCGTCCTTCATCAGGGTCTGATCCTCGGGCGAGAGGTAGCCCAGCACCCTGTGGTGCATGGCCGTCAGCCAGTTCAGGTCGCGTGGGTTGGGACGATGGCCGGGAAAGTGCTGGGACACCGTGTGCATGCGCCCCAGCGCGTCGCCCAGGGCGCGGCACTGGGCCAGATTGGGTGACATCGGATGGCGGCCGGGCAGACGCGGAAACAGCAGCGAAGGCTTGCCGGCCAGGCTGTGCAGGGCGATGCCTTCGCGGTCGTGTACCGGGCCCGGCACCGGCAGGCGATGCTCGTCCAGGTAGTCGAGCAGCTCGACGAAGAACGGCAGCTCCTCATGCTCGCCCTGCTCGAACAGGGTCAGCACCAGCTCGTGGCGGTCGGTGGTGACGAAGAAGGTACTGTTCTCGGTACCGCCGGCGACCCCTGTCAGGGACACCAGCTCGCCGACATCGAAACGCCTGAGAAACTCTGCGACCTGTGCGTCGCTCAACGGGGTGAATACGGCCATGTGTCTCTCGCCCAGGTTGCCAAGCCGCCTATTGTAGCGTCTTGGCACTGTGATGCACGTCTGCTGGACAGGTTCCGACATTCACCCGGTGCAAGGGTCGGCTCGGCCGCTAGAAGCGACGCAGCACCCACTGCGGCACGGCGATGCGGTCGCCCTCCTGGCGCTCGAAGTTGCCGTCGCCGTCGTGGTCGACCAAAAAGTAGCTGGGGCCCCGGCTGGGGCGGATCTCGATGGCGTAGAGCTGGCCGTTCACCCGGTATTCGCGGATGGTCTGATCCGCTTCCTGGCGAATGGTGATGTCGGGTTCGACGTTGGCGGACTGGGCCAAGCTCGGCGTAGCCGCTGCCAGGCCGAGGCCGAGAGAAAGCAGTGCAACAGCCAGGAAACGAAGAGCGTTCATGTTGGCCTCCGAAAGACCGCTTGCGACAGTCGTTGCCACCGAATGGCTAACCCATCAACTGGCTAATCCATCGAATGGCTAACCATAGTGTATGACGTTGGACAGCGCGATCCCAACGATGGCGGCAAAAGCGGCGCGCAATGCGTATCATGGCTGATCAGAATCACATTTTCTTGCACAGACTCAACGGATGCCCGATTCATGGCCGACACGCCCATCGTTCTCGTCGACGGTTCGTCCTATCTCTACCGTGCCTTCCACGCCCTGCCGCCGCTGACCACCTCTACGGGTCAGCCCACCGGCGCCGTCAAGGGCGTGCTCAACATGCTCAAACGGTTGATCAAGGATTATCCGGACAGCCCCATGGCAGTGGTCTTCGATGCCAAGGGCAAGACCTTCCGCGATGAACTGTTCGAAGCGTACAAGGCCCAGCGTCCGCCGATGCCCGACGACCTGCGCAGCCAGGTGGAGCCGCTCTACGCCTGCGTGCGCGCCCTCGGCCTGCCGCTGCTGTGCGTCGAAGGCGTCGAGGCTGACGACGTCATCGGCACCCTGGCGCGGCTGGCCACCGAGGCCGGCCGCGACGCGGTGATCTCCACCGGCGACAAGGACATGGCGCAGTTAGTGAACTCGCACATCACCCTGGTCAACACCATGAAGGACGAGACCCTCGACGAGGCCGGGGTCGAGGCCAAGTTTGGCCTGCCGCCGGCGCTGATCATCGACTTCCTGGCGCTGATGGGCGACAAGGTCGACAACATCCCCGGGGTACCGGGGGTGGGCGAGAAGACCGCCCTGGGCCTGCTGCAGGGCATGGGCGGCGGGCTCGATGCCATCTACGCCGACCTGGAGAGGGTCAAGACCCTCGACATTCGCGGGGCCAAGACGTTGCCCAAGAAGCTCGAAGAGCACCGCGAGATGGCTTATCTCTCCTACCAGCTGGCTACCATCAAGACCGACTGCGAGCTACCGGTGGGCCTCGACGATCTCGACATCGCTCACCCCGACCGCGAGGCGCTCAAGCAGCTCTACACCGAGCTCGAGTTCAAGGCCTGGCTCTCCGAGCTGCTGTCGGGCAAGGACGAGGGCGTCGATGACGTCGAGCGTGGCGCTGGAGTCGCCGGTACCGCCGCGGCGGGCAACCTCGACCCGGAGGCGCCGTCGGCCAGCGTGACGGCGTGCAAGAACCACACGATCCTGACCCAGGCCGAACTCGACGAGTGGCTGAGCCGGCTCGGCGCCTGCGAGGCCTTCTGCTTCGATCTCGAGACCAACAGCCTCAACTACATGGACGCCGAGATCGTCGGCGTGGGGCTGGCACTGGAGCCCGGCGAGGCGGCTTACGTGCCGCTGGCCCACGACTACCTCGACGTGCCCGAGCAGCTCGACCGGGCCGCGGTGCTCGCCGCCCTCAAGCCGCTGCTGGAGGACCCCTGCCGCGGCAAGATCGGCCAGAACCTCAAATATGACATTTCGGTGCTGGCCAACTACGACATCCGGGTGCGCGGGCCGCTCACCGACACCATGCTCGAATCCTACGTGCTCAATTCCACCGCCACTCGTCACGACATGGATTCGCTGGCGCTGAAATACCTGGGCCAGAAGACGGTGAGCTTCGAGGAGATCGCCGGCAAGGGCGCCAAGCAGCTCACCTTCAACCAGATCGACCTGGAGCAGGCCGTGCCCTACGCCTGCGAGGACGTCGACGTGACCCTGCGCCTGCACTGTGAGCTGCGGCCGCGCATCGAGGCCGAGGGGCGCCTGGCCGAGGTGCTGGACACCATCGAGCGGCCGCTGATCCCGGTGCTGTCGCGCATCGAGCGTACCGGGGTGGCGATCGACGCCGCGCGTCTGCACGCCCAGAGCCAGGAGCTCGAAGCGCGCATCGGCGAACTCGAAACCCGTGCCTTCGAGCTGGCCGGGCGCGAGTTCAACCTCGGCTCGCCCAAGCAGCTCGGCGAGATCCTGTTCGAGGAGCAGAAGATCCCGGTGCTCAAGAAGACGCCCAAGGGCGCGCCATCCACCGCCGAGGCCGTGCTCGAGGAGCTGGCGCTTGATTACCCGCTGCCCAAGGTGATCATGGAGCATCGCGGCCTGGCCAAGCTCAAGTCGACCTACACCGACAAGCTGCCGCGGCTGGTCAACAAGCGCACCGGGCGGCTGCACACCAGCTACCATCAGGCGGTCGCCGCCACCGGCCGGCTCTCCTCGTCCGATCCCAACCTGCAGAACATTCCGATCCGCACCGAGGAGGGGCGCAAGATCCGTCAGGCCTTCATCGCCCGGCCCGGCTATCGCATCGTCGCCGCCGACTACTCGCAGATCGAGCTGCGCATCATGGCGCATCTATCAGAAGACCAGGGGCTGCTCACCGCCTTTGCCGAGGGGCGCGACATCCACACCGCCACTGCCGCCGAGGTATTCGGCGTGGCGCTGGAGAAGGTCTCGGGCGAGCAGCGCCGCAGCGCCAAGGCGATCAACTTCGGGCTGATCTACGGCATGAGCGCCTGGGGGCTCTCCAAGCAGCTGCACATCGAGCGCAGCCAGGCGCAGACTTACATCGACCGCTACTTCGACCGCTACCCCGGCGTGGCCCGCTACATGGAGCGTATCCGTGCCCAGGCCGCCGACGACGGCTTCGTCGAAACCGTGTTCGGGAGGCGGCTCTATCTGCCCGAGATCCGCGCCCAGAACCACGCCCGACGCCAGGCCGCCGAGCGTACCGCTATCAACGCGCCGATGCAGGGCACCGCGGCGGACATCATCAAGCGCGCCATGATCGAGGTCGACGGCTGGCTGCAGGAGAGCGCCTTCGACGCCTGCATGGTCATGCAGGTCCACGACGAACTGGTATTCGAGGTCGGCGAAGGGCAGGTCGACGAGTTCATCGGCGAGGTGAAGGCGCGCATGCAGGCCGCCGCCGAGCTCAGCGTGCCGCTGATCGTCGAAGCCGAGAGTGGAGTCAATTGGGACGAAGCCCACTAGGGAAACACTGCACAAATGCCTGCGCGAGCGAATCGCTGCGTTGCGCGGTGCCGAAGCGTCGGACCGTCGGACCGTCGGAATCCTCACCTATACCCCATAGGCTCCGGTTGACTCTAAGCCTTCGGCTTCTCGCCCCTTCGGGGCCAGCCTACGGCTGTTTGTCGCTTCGCTCGGTACTGTGCTCCGTGCGCCTTGCGACCCACAGGGATGTGGGAAGTGCGTTGGTTCGTCGGGAACGAACCTAGCCGCTTCATCTCGCTCGTCGATTTGTTCAGCGTTTCCGAGATACACAATCAAAAACGCCACCGCGGCTGCGGTGGCGTTTTCGTTTCGGGCTTGCTGGCTAAGGCTTAGCGCCAGCCGACGCGATCAAAGATCCGTACCGCTTCCGGGTTGTTCTCACCCAGCACGCTGATGTTCAGGTCGTCCTTGTTCAGCTCGCCCCAAGACTTCAGTGTCTCGTCCATGTTCACGCCATCAACGACCGGATACTCGTAGTTGCCAGCGGCGAAGAACTCCTGAGCGGTGTCGGAAGCCAGGAACTCGAGGAAGCGGATGGCGTTGTCGCGGTTCGGCGAGGTGGCGACGACGCCCGCGCCGCCGACGTTGACGTGAATACCGCGGTCGTCCTGATTGGGGAACAGGATACCCACGCTTTCGGCAACGTTGCGGTCGGTTTCGCTGTCGGAGTTGAGCAGGCGAACGTAGTAGTAGTGGTTGGCCACGGCCAGGTCGCACTCGCCGGCAGCGACGGCGCGGATCTGGTCGGTGTCACCGCCCTCGGGCTGGCGCGCCAGGTTGTTGACGATGCCCTGAGCCCAGGCCTCGGCCTCTTCGGCGCCATGGTGGTCGATCATGGCCGCCAGCAACGACTGGTTGTAGATGTTGTTGGAAGAGCGAATGCAGATTTCACCCTCCCAGCGCGGGTCGGTCAGATCCTCGTAGGAGGTGATCTCGCTGGGGTCGACGTTTTCCGGGTTGTAGAAGATTGCCCGCACGCGCTGGCTGAAGCCGAACCACATGCCTTCCGGGTGGCGCATGGAATCCGGCAGGCGCTCGGCGAGCACGTCGGACTCGATAGCCTGGAAGATGCCCTCCTGCTCGGCGCGCCATAGACGGCCAGCATCCACGGTGATCATCACGTCGGCGGGGCTGGCAATACCCTCACGCTGAATGCGCTCGATGAGCTCGTCGGAATTGCCTTCCAGCAGATTGACCTTGATACCGGTCTCGTCGGTGAAGGCCTGATAGAGCTGCTCATCGACGTCGTAATGGCGAGCCGAGTAGAGGTTGACCTCGTCGGCTGCTACGGTGGTGGCAAAGGCCGAGCCGGCCAGCAGGGCGGCAAGCGGAGCGACGGCACGGTTACGCTGGGACATGATGCGGACCTCAAAAGCCAGGTGGTTTTGAACGATAATACGTTGCATTCAGTTCATTTCCATTGAAACGCTTCGCGTATGCGTCGTCAACCCGTTTCGCCCATTGCTTGTTCACGATGTGCTGCAGTTCTGACCAGAGGCAAGGGGAGCGAAGAAATGAAGACGAATGAGAGTAAATTTCAAACGCGTTCGCTGGACATTTCGGGTACGATATGTCCTACAACTTCCTTGACCAAGTCGCACCTATGACTAGCCAATCGAAGCCCACTGCACTAGGGCACACCCCCTATCGCCAGCCCGCCGTGCTGAGCATGGAGGGCGTCCATCATACATTCGACGGTCTGGCCGCCGTGCGAGGCGTCGACCTCGACGTGATGCCCGGTGAGGTCGTCTGCCTGCTGGGGCCATCGGGCTGCGGCAAGACAACGCTGCTGCGTATCGCCGCAGGCCTCGAAGTGCTGCAGCAGGGGCGCGTGACGCTCAACGGCGGCGAGATAGCAGTGCCCAAGGGCAGGCATGTGCCGCCGGAGAAACGCAACGTCGGCCTGGCCTTCCAGGACTCGGCGCTGTTTCCCCATCTTACGGTGCTGGAGAACGTAACCTTCGGGCTCAAGGGTGAGCCGCCGCACCAGCGTCGTGAGCGTGCCCTGACCCTGCTCGAGCAACTGGGCATGGAGAGCTATGCCGACTCCTATCCACACATGCTCTCCGGCGGGCAGCAGCAGCGCGTGGCGCTGGCGCGTGCCCTGGCGCCTTCACCGCAGCTGATGCTGCTCGACGAGCCTTTCTCCAGCCTCGATGCGCGCCTGCGCGACCGCATCCGCGACGACACCTTGCACGTACTCAAGAAAGTCGGCGCAGCCACCCTGCTGGTGACCCACGATCCCGAGGAGGCCATGTTCATGGCCGACCGCATTGCGCTGATGCGCGATGGTCGCATCGTTCAGGTGGGGACGCCGCGGGAGCTCTACTGTGCGCCCTGCGACCCCTTCGTGGTGGCCTTCTTCGGTGAGGTGAACGAATTACAGGGCGAGGTGCACGGCGGTCGGGTGATGACGCCGGTGGGGCCAGTGGAGGCCGGCTGGCTGCCCGAGGGGAGCCAGGCGCAGGTGATGATTAGGCCCGAGGCGCTGCGCATCACCGAACACTTCGAACCGGCCCCGGAGCACCGCTACAGCCACGTGGTCATGTCCAAGCTGTTGGGGCGCAGCAGCTTGCTGCATATCTGTGCCCACGGCGAGGACGGCAGTGAAGCCCACCTGCATGCCCGGGTGCCCGGGGTATTTCTGCCCGCCGAAGGGCAGCGGGTGGATATTCACCTCGACCTGTCGCAGGTCTTCGTCTTTCCCTCAGCGCTTGCCTGACCCGGGGCGAGAGTGGCGCATGGCCATGCTCAGTAGCACCACTGGGATGATGCCGACGGCCACGATCGCCAGAGAGGCGGTCGAGGCCTCGGCTAGCCTCTCGTCAGAGGCCAGGCTGTAGGCCCTTACCGCCAGGGTATCGAAGTTGAAGGGGCGCAGGATGATGGTCGCCGGCAGCTCCTTCATGATGTCCACGAACACCAGGATGCCAGCCGCGAACAGACTGCCGCGCATGATCGGCGTATGCACGCGCTTGAGTGTGCCGGCCGGGGTTTGACCCAGGGTGCGTGCCGCGGCATCCATGCTTGGTGTCACCTTGCCCAGGCTCGCCTCCACGGTGTTGAACGAAACTGCCAGGAAGCGCACCACATAGGCGTAGACCAGGATAAATGCCGTGCCGCTGAAGATCAGGCCGACGATCATGCCGTAGTGGGCGTGCAGCCATGTGTTGATGCTCTTGTCGAGCCAGGCGAAGGGAATCAGGATGCCGACGGCAATCACCGAGCCCGGGATGGCATAGCCCATCGAGGCGATCCGCGTGGCGATACGCGTCAGCGGGCTGTCGTGTAGGCGCACGCCGTAGCTGAGTATCACCGCCAGTCCTACCGCGATCAACGAGGCGATCACCGCCAGCTTCAGGCTATTCCAGGCAAAGCCGAGGAAGCGTGTGCCCCAAAGGGCATCGCCGGACGTAATGGCCATCTGTGCCAGCAGACCGCTGGGAATGAGAAAGCCGATCAGCACCGGCAGGGCACAGGCGGCGAAGGCCGCTGCGGCACGCCAGCCGTGCAGCCGGTACTCCGGCAACTGCTGATAGCGGTTGGTGGTATGGAAATACTGGCGTTTGCCCCGCGACCATCGCTCCAGCAGGATCAGTAGGAACACGAACAGCAGCAGGCAGGCGGCCAGTTGGGCGGCGGCCACCTGTTCACCGAGGCCGAACCAGGTGCGGTAGATGCCGGTGGTGAAGGTGTCGACACCGAAGAACTGCACCGCGCCGAACTCGTTCAGGGTTTCCATCAACACCAGCGAGACGCCGCCGACGATGGCCGGACGCGCCAGCGGCACGGCCACGGTGGCGAACAGGTTCCACGGGCCGCGCCCCAGCGTGCGGCCGACGTCGAGTACGCACACCGACTGCTCGAGGAAGGCGGCCCGCGCCAGCAGGTAGACGTAGGGGTAGAGCACCAGTGTGATCAGCGTGGCGGCGCCGCCCAACGAGCGAATGTTAGGGAAGTAGTAGTCGCCGCGGCCCCACTCGAACACCTCGCGCAGCCAGCTCTGCAAGGGGCCGGCATACTGCAGGAAATCGGTATAGGCGTAGGCGATCACGTAGGTGGGCACGGCCAGCGGCAGCAGCAGCGCCCATTCGAAGATCCGCCGCCCCGGGAAGCGGCACATCACTACCAGCCAGGCGGTGCCGGTACCGATGATCATGGTGCCGAGGCCCACCGTGACGGTGAGGTAGAGGGTATTGCTCACGTAGCGCCCCAGCACCGTGCTGGCCAAATGCTGCCAGACCCCCTCGGTGGGCATGACGATGTGGGCCAGCACCACTATCACCGGCAGGGCGACGACGAAGGCAACGCTGAGGATCAGGAGTGTCCAGGGGCTCATGCGACGAGTGATCGAGGCAAGCCCGGTAGCGGTGGAACGGAACAAGCGGAACTCCTTGACTGGCTGGCTCGGTGTCGCGGTAATGCGAGGTGGTCACGATTGGAAATGATATCAGTTGTCGCATTTGCCTGCAGCTGACCGATATCAATGAAAAGCGCCCGCATCCGGGGATGCGGGCGCCAAGGTCAGGCAGGGTGGCGATTCAATAACCAAGCATGAGCGACGGCAGCCCCGTCACCAGCACCGGGAAGAAAGCCATCAGCACGCAGGCCAGCACGATCAGTGCACAGAAGGGCACCACCGCCCGGTACAGGTCGACGATCTCGACCCCCTTGGGCGCCACCCCTTTCAAGTAGAACAAGGCGTAGCCGAACGGCGGGGTGAGGAACGAGGTCTGCAGCACCACCGCCACCATCACCACGAACCACAGCACGTCCACGCCCATCTGGCTGACGATCGGCAGCATGATCGGAAAGCTCAGCAGCACGATGCCGGTCCAGTCGAGGAACATCCCCAGCAGGAACACCAGGAACAACATCAGGATCAGCGCCCCGGTGGTGCCGCCGGGCATCGCCAGCACCAGGTCGCTGATCACGGTCATGCCGCCGCCGCGGGAGAACACCCCGGTGAAGGCGGTGGCGCCGACCAGCACCAGCATCACCATGGTGGTGGTCTTGCTGGCATCGATCAGGGTGTGAAAGCAGGTCTTGAGCTTGCGGTCACCGAAGATCAGGAACAGCAGGAAGGCGATGGCCACGCCGATGGCCGAGGCCTCGGTGGCGGTGGCCACCCCGGTGAACAGCGCCCCCAGCACGCCCAGGATCAGCGCCATCGGCGGCAGCACGTACTTGGCCAGCATGATCAAAAGCTGCCCGGTCGAGGTCTCGGCGCGCTCCTCGGCGGGCACCGGCGGGCCGTAGGACGGCTTGAGGTAGC
>NZ_JABFTW010000032.1:0-40244 GCF_021404355.1 Halomonas sp. MCCC 1A11062 | reverse complement strand
TAGGCATCAGGGGGCATAATCTAAGTCCCAGGCTGTAGCGCCTCAGGCTCTGCGGATGCTCACCCTGATGCCAAGGCCTGCTGGTAGCTAATCAACAAGCCCGGAGAGACACAAGGCTCTGCACGAAAACTGTCTGCGCTCGCCCATACGGCGTTAAAAATCGGCTCAAAGCACTCATTTACACCCCGTAAACTCCGTCTTTTCGCCGATTTTTGCCTTGTCTGGCCATCGCTCGCCGACTTTTCGTACAAAGCCTAGCGAGCTACGCCGGCCTGCGTCAGAACGACTTGGGGCTCGGGCGTGCCATGGGTGAGGCATCGTTGGGTGTGTAATGAACGGCGGGGGCGGCTTCCGGTCGGCCCGAGACCAGGCGGTTGCCCATCACCTTGAGGACACCGGGGCGCGTGAAGGCCGAAATGTTGGCCATGCGCCCCAAATTTTCGCCATCGGCCGTGACCGTGTGGTCATGGCGTAGCTGAATATGGCACTGGGGAGATTGGAAATAGACCACGGTTTCATTCGAGCGGGGCGTCTGTCTCAGCAGCTTGGTGGCAAGGAAAGCCAGCAGCACGCGCAGCCATGAGTGGTGCCGAACCGCCACTACGTTCAGCATGCCATCGTCGATACTGGCCTCGGCTATCTCATGCCCGCCGCCGAAATAGGCACCCGAGGCAATGGCAATGGTGAGCCACGGCCCCTCGACGGTGCGATCGTCGCACTCGATGCGGCCATGGATGCCGCGCTGCATGCCGAGTCGCTGCGCCAGCGTCAGCAGGTAGCTGAACCGGCCCAGGTGGCGCTTCTGCTCCTGGGAGGCCGTGCGGGAAGGCAGCGTGCCAAGGCCGATGTGCGCGACATTGAGGAAGGCCGTGCCGTTGAGCCAGGCGACATCGACCTCCAGGCTCTGCTGCGAGGCCATCAGCCTGCACAGCTCCAGCGGGTCGTCAGGCAACCCCAGGTTGCGGGCGAAATCGTTGGCCGTACCGGAGGGCAGCACGCCCAGAGTGGCCTCTCGTTCGATGCAAACCGGTACTACTCGGTTTACCGAGCCATCGCCTCCGGCCACCAGCACGCGGTCGCCGGGGGCCACCTCCTGCTCCCACTCGGTTTCGCTGAGCCCGCGGACGTGCAGTTCCTCGATACCCGCCGCCTGAAGATAGCCCCGCCAGTACGACTCGCCCTGGCGGCCATCGCCGGCGGCCTTGTTGACGATCAGCCAGTAGTTCATCGGTGTCTCCTTCACCTGAGGTCACTCCTTGAGCGTAAGGATAGCGAGCTATTGTTCCGCTCGCCTTAGCATAGGTGGAGTCGCTTGGGCCCGTTACCCAGGTGAAGAAAGAACCCCCACTCGGTACCGCTCAAAACAGAAAAAAATCCACGGGTTCAGCGGTATGCAGTGCGGGGCAGGGCATGATTCAATCTGCCCCATATCGACACGCCGAACAGGCTGCCCCACCTCATTCGTTTCCCCTGCTCGATGACACGCGGTCGGCGCTTCATGCGCTGGCTGTTCGGCATGTCATTGCCTTGAATCGGGAAAACCGAGGGGTGGCGGGTAGACGCCCGGCTGTCGAGACCGAACGCTCTCATCACGCTGACAGGAGGACCCTCGTGCCCATGGAGAACCGCTCGACCATTCCAGCCACCATGCACGCCATGGTCCTGACCGGCCACGGCGATATCGACAAGCTGGTGTATCGCAGTGACGTCGCCACGCCGCGTCCCGGGCCGGGGGCGGTGCTGGTGCAGGTCACCGCCACGGCCAAGAACAACACCGACCGCAAGGCCCGGGAAGGGCTCTACCCGACCAAGGACAAGGGCGAGGTGACCTCCTTCGCCATGGGCGGCGAGCCGACCCTGACCTTCCCACGTATCCAGGGCGCCGACGTGGCCGGCCGCGTGGTGGCGGTGGGCGAGGGTGTCGATGCCTCGCGCATCGGCGAGCGCGGCCTGCTCGACTTCAATCTCTATGCCGACGAGCGTCGCGACATCAACCTGACGCCGGACTACTACGGCCACGGCGCCGACGGCGGCTACGCCGAGTACATCGCCGTGCCGTCGGATCAGTTCCATCACGTGCCAAACCCGGAACTCGCCGACGCCGAGCTGGCGGCCATGGGCATGTGCTCCTACCAGACCGGCTACCACATGATGACCTCGGCTCGTGTCGCGGCAGGGGAGCGGGTGCTGGTCAGCGGGGCCAGCGGCGGCGTGGGTGCCGCGCTGATCCAGATGTGCCGCATCGTCGGCGCGATTCCCTATGCCGTGAGTCAGCCCGACAAGGCCGAGGCGCTCCTGGCGCTGGGCGCCGAGGCGGTGATCGACCGCGGCGATCTCTCCACCTTCGTCGAGCGCGTGCTCGAGGCCACCGGCGGGGCGCCCATCGACGCGGTGATGGACCTGGTCGGCGGCGAGATGACCGATCTGTTCATCGACACCATGATCGGCGACATGAAGGCGCGCACCACCTACCCGCGGCTCTCCATCGCCGGGGCCAGCGGCGGCAACCTCAGCGAGATCATGTGGACGCGGATCTACCTCTACCAGGTGCAGATCTTCGGCGTCTCCCACGGTACCCGCGAGGAGGCCGAGCAGTTGGTCGAGTGGATTCGCACGGGTGAGCTCAAGCCGGTGCTGCACGCTGCCTTCAAGCTCTCCGAGCTGCATGAGGCGGAGCGCTACTTCGTCAACCGCGGCAGCAACTACCTGGGCAAGATCGTTGTCGTGCCCGACGCCCAGTGGGCCGAGCATGGCGCTCCCTTTGCGCTCGAGGAAAAGGCATGAGCCACGAACTGACCCTGCAACTGCTCGACACCCATGCCGGCGGCGACGTCAGCCGGATCGTGATCGGCGGCATCGATCCGCTGCCCGGCGACACCGTGCGCCAGCAGATGGAGTACCTGGAGAACGATGCCGACGGCCTGCGCAAGCTGCTGCTCGGTGAGCCCTACGGCATCCCCGAGATGTCGGTGGACCTGATCGTGCCCGCCTGCGACCCGCGGGCGCAAATGGGCTACATCATCATGGAGGTGATGGGCTACCCCATCTATTCCGGCTCCAACACTATCTGTACCGCCACGGCGCTGCTCGAAACCGGGCTGATTCCCAAGCGCGAGGGCATCCAGCACTTCACGCTGGAGTCCCCCGCCGGGCTGGTGCAGATCGAGGCGCGGGTCGAGAACGGCGTGGTGGAGGCGATCACCTGCGGCGGTTTGCCGAGTTACATCGACACCCACCGGGCCACCATCCACGTGCCCGAGGTGGGCGACGTGACCTACAGCATCGCCTACAGCGGAGGCTTCTACGCTCTGGTGGATGCAGCCGAACTCGGCTTCTCGCTCAAGCGGGAGGAAGAGCGGGCGCTGGCCGAATGCGCCCACCGCATCGTCGAGGCGATCCAGGCGCGCAGCGGCTTCTCCCACTACACCCTGGGCGACGTCGGTCCATTGCCGTTTCTGCACTTCATGGGGCCGGTGGAGCAGATCGCCGACGACTTCTACCGCTCGCGCTCGGCGACCTACGTGCATCCCGGGGTGATCTGTCGCAGCACCACCGGTACCGGCACATCGGCGCGGCTGGCGCTGATGCATCACGAGGGCACCATCAAGCCCGGCGACCGGCTGGAAACCGTCTCGCTGCGCGAGACCGGCTTCATCGGCCAGTTCGTCGAAGCGCGTGAGGCCGGTGGCGGTCACCAAGTGGTGGAGAACACCATCACCGGCAAGAGCTACGTGCTGGCGCGCTCGGAGATCGTGGTCAACTGCGATGACCCGATGGTGGATTGCGGTGGGGTGCACCATATCCTGGCCAGCCGGCATCAGTCGTAGCGGCGTCGCCACTGTTTCACGGCGATCTGCTCCTTGACCAGTTCGAGCATGTCGACGAGCACCTGTTCGGTCACCCGATCGGTGTGCTCGTCGACCTGCAGCCAGGTGTCGAAGCCGCTGTCAGCCATGCGTTCCACCAAGGCGGTGAACTCCGGCGAGCGCAGCCCTTCCATGGCCTCATGCACCAGACGACAGGCCAGATCGCTCATGCTCGCCTCCATGCTGCGGGCGACGAGATCGCCCATCGGCAGGCGTCGCAGGCGCCTCACTTCCTGACTCTCCGCCACCGTACGGCTCACCAGCGAGCTGACGTAGCGCATCGTATCGTCGCGGTTGCGCGCGTAGGCGTTGCCGGTCATCTCTTCCAGTCTGCGTGTGAGCTCGTGAATCAGCTGTTGCTTGCGCGGCATCACCACCTGGTCGACGACCCGCGTGGAGAGCGAATCGTTGGAGCGGATCTGCTCCTGCATGTTGCCCAGTAGGCGGATCGCCACGCGGTCGGAGAGCTCCTCGAAGAAGATTTCGTAGTACTTGGTGTAAACGGCGTAGAGCCGCCAGCGGCGCACGTCGATCAACCCCAGTCGGTGCAGACGGGCCAGCAGCGAGATCACGCGCAGGATGCGCAACAGGCGGAAGCCGCCCACCGGGATGCAGCCCAGCACGTCGTACCAGTGCACGAACGGGTAGAAGAACCAACGGTGGTAGCGTCGCTCGGCAATGGCCACCGCCCAGCCAAGCAGCACGTCGAGCACGAAGATGGCGACGAAGATCAGATCGATCTCGACGAAATTCTCGTGGATATGCCGGTCGTAGGCGCCGTGCAGCCCCGGGGCGACGGCGGCAAAGGCAGCGTTGAGCGGGCTGAGCAGGAACAGCGCATCGAACAGCAGCAACGCCAGGTTGACCACCACCAGCACGATGATCAGCAGGTCCCAGATCAGGTGCAGGCGCTCCAGCCCGGGGCTCAGCGGGCGCGAGACTCTTCTCGACGGCATGGTGGCTCCTTGCACGGCGTTTAGGCTAAAGGTTAGCAGCCATTTGTTCCCTAGAGTTTCGGCTTGCCGCGCAGCGCCTTGGTCTGCCCCTTCTTCGTCTTCTTGTCCATGCGCTTCTGCTTCGAGGCGCGGCTCGGCTTGGTCGGTTTGCGCGCCTTGCGCGTCTTCACCGCTTCCTGGATCAGCGCCTTGAGCCGCTCCAGGGCGTCTTCGCGGTTCTGCTCGAAGGTGCGAAAGCTCTGCGCCTTGATTACCACCACGCCCTCCTTGGTGATACGGCTGTCGGAGAGCGCCAGCAGCCGCTCCTTGTAGAAGGGCGGCAGGCTGGAAGCAGGAATGTCGAAGCGCAGATGCACTGCGGAGGCCACCTTGTTGACGTTCTGGCCGCCTGCGCCTTGGGCGCGTATCTGGCTGAGCTCGATCTCGTGGTCGGCCAGTTCCACGCTATTGGAGAGTCGCAGCATGTCGGCTTCCTGCGGTGATTGGTGGGGGAGCTGCAACGTAGGCTAGACCTCGCTGCCGTAGGCCAAGCGTACCTCTTCGAACAGCCAGTTGGCGAAATTCGCCATGGCCGCGCTGGGCTTGCGTGACTTGAGGCGCGTCAGCCAATAGCTGCCTAGCGCGGCATGAATGTCGAAGGGCTGCACGACCTGGTTGCTGCTCAGCTGGCGGGCAAACATGCGCGGTGGCGCGAGGGCCACCCCCACCCCCTGTACGGCGGCTTCCATCATGGCCAGCGACGAGTCGAAGGTGATGCCACAGGGTCGCGCGGGCGGGCGGGAGATGCCCGCGGCGGCGAACCAGTGGCTCCATTCGCTCTCGCGATAAGAGCGCAGCAGGGTCTGGCGGAACAGGTCCGACGGCGCCCTGAGCGCTTCCGCCAGGCGCGGCGTACATAAAGCAGAGTGGGGGGCATCGAAGAGCCGCTGAGCCTCGAGCCCGTGCCAGGCCCCATCGCCGAAGCGAATGGCATAGTCCAGTCCTTCACTGGTCATGTCCACCCGATTGTTATGGGTCGAGATTCGAACTTCGATCAGCGGGTGCCGGGCCTGGAAGCGCGCCAGGCGTGGCAGCAGCCAGCCCACCGCAAAGGTACCTACCGCACCGACATGGAGAATATCGCGTACCCTGCCGCCTTCGAGCCGCTCCAGCATGTCCGCCATGCGGTCGAAGGACTCCCGCATCACCGGCAGCAGGGCTTCGCCCTCGGCGGTGATCATCAATCCCCGCGGCAAGCGCTTGAAGAGTGCCACTCCCAGGCGTTCTTCTAATAGCTTGACCTGATGACTCACGGCTGCCTGGGTCACGTTCAGTTCGTCGGCGGCGTGGGTGAAGCTCAGATGGCGTGCCGCCGCCTCGAAGGCGCGCAGGGCGTTGAGCGGCAGGTAAGGTCTCGTCATATGCCCAAGCTCAGTTTATGGCTCGTGCAAGATATCATGGTTTGAACCTCTCGCCAGCCGACCGCTACTCTGCGTTGCGACGCGTCGACTTCCCCAAGAGAACCCTACGACAAGCGGACGGAACCATGATCAGCAAGAAAAAAGCCCTCAAAACATTCATGGCGGGCGCGCTAGCTTTTGCGCTGGTGCCGGCCGGCGCGCTGGCCGATGCCTGGCAGGAGCGCAGCGACTGGAGCGAGATATTCCGTGCCAACGAAGCCAGCGGCACCCTGTTGGTGGTCGACAAGCGCGACGGTAGCACCACGACGCTGGTACACGACGGCGAGCGGGCCAGGGAGCGTTTCGTGCCGGCTTCCACGTTCAAGATTCCCCACACTCTGTTCGCTCTGGATGTCGGCGCGGCGGAGGATGAGTTCCAGGTCTTTGCCTGGGACGGCGTCGAGCGCAGCATTCCCCAGTGGAATGCCGATCAGGACCTGCGTTCGGGCATGCGTAGCTCAGTAGTATGGCTCTACCAGCAGTTCGCCCGCGAAATAGGCGAGGAGCGTGAACGCCACTATCTGGAAGCCGTCGACTATGGCAATGCCGAGATCGGTGACGATCTGGAGAACTTCTGGCTCAATGGAGGCATGCTGGAAATTTCCGCCGCGGAGCAGATCGAATTCCTCGAGCGTCTCTACCGGAACGAGCTGCCCTTTGATGAGGCCGACCAGCGTCTGGTCAAGGATCTGATGATCACCGCTGCCGGCAGCGACTGGATAGTGCGCGGCAAGACTGGCTGGAGCGGCCAGCTCGGCTGGTGGGTAGGCTGGGTGGAGCGCCCCAACGGCCCGGTGTTCTTCGCTCTCAACATGGAAACTCCCAATCGCATGGCCGACCTGCCCAAGCGCCAGGGTATCGTCGACGAGGCGTTACGCACCATCGAGGCACTGCCACCAGCGAACTGATCGCGCTTGCCCAAGGGCCGCTCCGCGCTCGTTGCGGGGCGGCTTTCGAACTCAGTCGAGGCGGCGCTCGACGGCCTCGAAGTAGGCGCGGATGCGTGCCGCATTGGCGCCTACGTCGCTACGTCCCAGGCGGGAGGCCGAGCGAACGTCGAGGCGCACGCCGTCGTCGTCTTCGCTGAGGCGGATGACGATATCGTCTGTGAAGCCGAACCAGGTGGTGGTATCGGTGGCTTCGATGCGGGTCAGGGAGTTGTGCGCCAACTGCCAGCCCATGTCCAGCGCTGCGGCTTCGGCGACGTCCCGTGCCAAATTGAGCGGTGCGTCGAGGATCATCGGCTGGATGTCGGGGTAGGCCTCACGCTGCTGGCGGGCCACCGACTCGCCCGGGTACTCCACGGCGTTGGGGGCGGCCTCGCGGGCTGCCGCCAAGGTTTCGAAGGCGGGTGGGTTCTCGGTATCGGTGGTGATGTCGTGTATCGGCGGGGCCGTCTGGGCACGCTGCCAGTGCTGCCAGGGTACGGCAAGCATGGCGGCGGTGGCGACCACTACCATTCCGCCGATCAGCGCCGGCTGCAGGCGCCGGCAGAAGGTCGCCGCGATCAGTGTCAGCAGCCCCAGGGTTGCGGCGCCAGCGGATAGATAGACGCCACGGCGCAGCATGTCGAAGGCGCTGCCCAGGGGCAGCAGCTCCAGGCGATAGGCCGGCCCGGCGCCGGCCAGCAGCAGGGCGGCCAGCAGCAGCACCAGCAGACTGAACCAGGCAAGGCGGGGCAACCATCGGCCGCCGCGCGGGCGGCGTCGAGATTTCAGGTCGGACATGACGATGCTCGACTAGCCAGGAATCGATGCCTTCAGCATATCCTCTCGGGCCGGGAGTTGCCGTAAGTCGGTTTGCATTTCGCAACCTCCCTGCCGCTCACGGCTGCTATCGTTTGCTTAAGGTTCATGCCAAAGCAGCGCATGGAAGCCACGTATTTGGCGCGTGCAAGCGCGCTTCGCAGGAGGCAAGGGATATGCCGACTCGCTCCGATTCCGACCGCTACGGAAGTTCCAAGCGTCACAACTTGCTCGGCGTGCCCGTACATCGCGCCGTTTTCCTCACCTCTGCCACGCTCATCCTGACCCTGGTGGCCTTCGGGGTCGCCATGCCAGAACGTCTCGAGGCCGGTGCCGGGGCGGTACAGGACGCCATCTCCGAAAATCTCGGCTGGTTCTACCTGCTGGCGATGAACGCCTTTCTGATCCTGGCGCTCTATCTGATTTTCAGCCGCTACGGCAACGTCAGGCTCGGCGGCGAGGACGAACGCCCCGAGTTCTCCACCTGGGGCTGGTTCTCGATGCTGTTCGCCGCCGGTACCGGGGTGGGCCTGCTGTTCTACGGCGTGGCCGAGCCGGTCACCTTCTTCGCCGACCCACCCTTCGGCGAGGCCGAAACCGAGCAGGCGGCGAGCGACGCGCTGGTGCACAGCTATTTCCACTGGGGACTGCATGGCTGGTCGATGTACGGTCTGGTGGGTTTGTCGCTGTGCTACTTCTGCTTCAATCGAGGCCTGCCGTTGACCATTCGCTCGGCGTTCATGCCGTTGCTGGGCAGCAAGCGCGTGGAAGGTCCGATCGGCAACGGTATCGATGCCATGGCCGCTACCGGTACGCTGATCGGCGTGGCCGTGTCGCTGGGCCTGGGCGTGCGCCAGATCAACACCGGGCTGGGGCACGCCTATGGCATACCCGACAACATCGGCGTGCAAATCGCACTGATCGCCGGCATCACCACGGTAGCGCTGTTATCGGTGCTCTCCGGCCTGGCCAAGGGCATTCAGCAGCTGTCGAAGCTGGCGATGCTCATCGGCGCCGCCCTGGTGGTCTATGTGCTGTTGTTCGGCCCCACCCAGTTCATTCTCAACTCGATGCTGCAGAGCTTTGGCAACTACATCAACGAGATTCCCAGTCGGGGCACCTTCACCGAGGCCTTCAATCCGCCCGATGCCGAGAGCTGGCAGAACGAGTGGACCCTGTTCTACTTCGCCTGGTGGATCTCCTGGTCGCCCTTCGTCGGCCTGTTCATCGCCCGCGTTTCGCGTGGTCGCACTTTGCGCCAGTATTTGCTCGGCGTGCTGCTGGTGCCCACGCTCACCTCGGTGCTGTGGCTCACGGTGATGGGCGGCTCGGCGCTCTATCGCGAGCTGTTCGAGGCGGCCGGGCTGGTCGACATCGTCGAGGACGAGCCCGAGCTGGCGTTCTTCCTGTTCCTCGACCACTTCCAACTGCCCGAGTGGGTCGTCACCACCAGCATGACCCTGATGATTGCCACGGTGGCGATCTTCTTCATCACCTCGTCGGATTCCGGCTCCCTGATCATCGACATCATCACCTCCGGCGGCGACCCCCACCCACCCAGGACAACAAGGGTGTTCTGGGCCATCCTGGAAGGTGTGGTGGCAGCCGTTCTGCTCACCGCAGGCGGGCTGGAGGCGCTGCAGGCGGTGGCGACCATCTCGGGGCTGCCTTTCGTGGTGATCCTGCTGCTAATGTGTGCCGGGCTCTACCTGGGGTTGCGACGCAACGAGAACGGCAAGGATGGGCAGGCATCGAGCTCGACTTGACGCCTGCTCGCTTCGGAGCCAGCTTGAAGGACAAGGGAAGACAGTGAAACGGTGACGCCAAGGAGGCATGCCATGAGCCGTTATCATCGACACCGGGCCGACGAACTGGAAGAGGAGATTCGTCGCTCCCGCGCTCATCTGGACGACACTCTGCACGAGCTGGAGAGTCGTTTATCTCCGCCTCGCATCAAGCGCAGCGTCAAGCGCCACCTGCCTCGCAGTGATGGGGCCGGCGCGGGCTTTCTGCGCAACCTGGAGCATTCGATACGCGAGAACCCGCTGCCGGTGCTGGTCACCGGTGTCGGTCTCGGGTGGTTGGTCGTCTCTCAGCTTCGCTCCGGTTCACGCGGGCAGCGTTGGGCCGATTCGTCGGTGGCAGACGGCACGAGGATCCCGGCGCGCCAGGAAGCGCCTCAGCGTATGGTGGCCACGCACCTGGGGACTCAGCAGGGGCGCAGTGCCATCTCTACGCATCGGCCCGAGGTGGTCGGCGTGGCCACGCATCTCGGCACCGGGCAGGGCTGGAGCGGCTATGTGTACCCGCAGACATGAGAGGCTTGGCCTATTGCGTCGGAAGTATCAGGCGCATCGGGAGTTTTATCGCTATTGCCACCCTGCTCGGCGGAGCCCCGCCGCTCTGGGCGCAGGCCGAGATGGTGGAGACGTTTCCCGAAGATGGCGCAAGGCTCGAGCGGGCGCCCGAGGAACTGACGATACGGCTCGACGAGCCGCTGCGCTTGACGCTGTTTGCAGTATCCGGGCCCGAGGGCATGGTCGAACTCGGCGACACCACCCAGGATACCTTGGCTGAGCGTCACCGGGCCGTGCCAGCGGGCCGTATGGTGCCGGGTGAGTATCGCATCGTCTGGCGCGGCACCGCAGCGAGCGGCACGGTCTCGGCAGGCGGATACCGGTTCGAACTCAAGGAATGAGCCCGGTGTTCGAATGCGCTTGCCGAGAGAATTTGCCCGAAGCGTACGCAAGTTGCCGAATCCCAACGTTTCGTTGCGCTGCGTTTCTGGAGCCATGGAGAACTCGTTGCATATCTTGACGGTGTGGGGGCCTACCAAGGAGGACGTACGATGAAAAGGACATTACTGGCAATTGCCATCGGCGCCATTTCTGCCGGATTGGCCGGCGGTACCCTGGCGCAGGAAAACGACATCGAGCTCGATGACAACGGCAACGTGGGCGAGGAGCAGGCCGCCGAGCCCCAAAATGCACAGAACGAGAACGCTCAGGACGATAATGGCGCCGAGACGGATGTCACGGCGGATGATGGCGATCTGCCTGAAGAAGGTGACGACGCCGAGGACTACGAGGAGCTGTACGACGACGCACCCGCCGATGCCGAGGCAGCGGATGACGACCAGGAAGCCAACGGTGACGATGACGCCAATGGCACTGACGATGCCAACGGCGATGCAGCCGCTACCGAGGACGACGACCTGGAGCTGGATGTAAGTGACGACGAAACCCAGGCCGATCCCGGTGACCAGGCCACGACCGACGAGCCCGACACGGCGCAGGATGAACAGGCGACCGAAGACGGGGATGCGGCGCAGGCCGGTCAGGCCGCTCAGCAGGATCCGGAAGCGGGCTTCGAAGAGATGGGGCCGGGCGAAGTCGAGTTGGATCCGTCCATCGCGTCTTTGCAGGCGAGTGAGGTAGAAGGCATGACCGTGATCAACATGGAGGGCGAGACCCTGGGTCAGGTCGAAAACGTGTTGCGTCACGACGATGCCGGCGATCTTCACGCCGTCCTCTCGGTGGGTGGCTTCTGGATCTTCGGCGGTTCCGACGTCGCCCTGCCGCTGGCCGACATGCGCCTCGAAGGCGAGCAACTGGTGCTGCAGGACATCATCGGCCAGGACGAGCTCGACGACCTTGCCACCGACTATGACGAGGATCGCTACAGCGAAGTGGATGGAGACATGACCCTGGCGGAAGCCATGGAGCAGCGCTAGCACTGCAGCCGCTGTGACGTGCAGAAAAAAGCAAGGCCATCAAGGCCTTGCCTCTCTTTGTGTAGAGTATCCGCCTACCAGGCCGAGCGAAACGAAGCGGCTACGCGCAGTTACCAAATTTTTCTGAAGATTTTTGTGGGTTGGCTGGCGTAGCGTCTATGTTCAGGAGGTGGTTACCTGTGTCGACTCTAGGAGGGAGTGTTATGAAAAGGACATTACTGGCAATTGCTATCGGTGCCATTTCAGCAGGTCTGGCAGGTGGCGCCCTGGCCCAGGACAACGCCGAGGACGACAACGGCTTGAACGGCGACGCCGCGGTGGGAGAAGAGCAGACCACCATGGATCCCCAGAACGATGACGCCCTGATGGACGAGCCGGACGAGATGGACACCGGCGACGATCTCGACACGGCTCAAGGCGACGACCTCGATCCCATGGGGGCCGACGATCAACTGGACGACGCCTTGCGCGACATGCAGGTCAGCGAGATCGAAGGCATGACCGTGGTGAACCAGGAGGATGAGGAGCTCGGTGACGTTCAGAGTGTGGTTCGCGACAACGACACCGGCGATCTGCATGTAGTCATCACCGTGGGCGGTCTGTGGGGCATGGGCGGTAGCGACATTACCCTGCCGCTGGCGGAAATGGAGCTCCAGGACGACCAGCTCGTCACCCGTCAGCCCTACGGCGAGGACGAACTCGAGGAGTCCGCTCAAGAGTACGATGAAGAGCGCTACAGCGAAGTGGAAGGCGACATGACCTTGGGCGACGCCTGGGGTCAGTGAGTCGGCACAGCCAGCGCTCCAACGGGTACCGTCTGGCGTTACGACTCGAAGAAGGCAAGGCTTGGCAGCCTTGCCTTTTTATTTGCGCTGCTTTTGGCAGACTACCCTGAAGAGATCCTTCTATCGGAAATGAGACGAGATGAGCGAAATCAAAAAGCCTTGGGCCGAGCCCATGCCGGAAGCGCAGTTCGACTTGATGCGGCGCATCCTGGATGCGCCAAGCCCCGTGGGGCTGGAAGCCGCCATGACCTACGGCGTGCTCGAGCCTCACTTCGAGAGCTTTGCACCCAAGAGCTGGCACCTGCACCAGTTCAAGGGCCATGCCGGGGTAGTGTGGGATACCCACCCGGGCCGCGACGAGCTGTTCAAGGTGATGATCGTCGGCCACGCCGACAAGATCCGCATGCAGGTGCGCAGCATCGGCGACGACGGCAAGGTCTGGATCAACACCGACTCCTTCCTGCCCAACGTGTTGATCGGCCACGAGGTAAAGCTGTTCAGCGAGGATCCGGAGCAACCCGGGCACTACCGCATCATCCAGGGTGGCACCGTGGAGGCGCTGGGCGCCATCCACTTCTCCGACCCGGCTCAGCGTGAGGGACGCAAGGGCATCAAGAAAGAGCAGATCTATCTGGATCTGCAGATCCACGGCGAGAACAAGAAACAGCAGGTGCTCAATCTCGGCGTGAGGCCCGGCGACTCGATCATCTTCGACCGCCCCATTCGTCACGGCTTCAGCCCCGACACCTTCTACGGCGCATACCTGGACAACGGCCTGGGCTGCTTCGTCACCGCCGAGGTCGCGCGGCTGATAGCCGAGGCCGGCGGGACGGAGAAGGTACGTGTCATGTTCGCCATCGCCAGCTATGAAGAGATTGGCCGCTTCGGCAGCCGGGTACTGGCCGGCGAGCTGGAGCCCGACGTGATCATAGGGGTCGACGTCAATCACGATTACGTGGCCGCCCCCGGCATCGGCGATCGGCGCATGCAGCCGCTGGAGATGGGCAAGGGCTTCACTATGGCGGTGGGAGCGATTGCCAGCGAACAGCTCAATCGCATCATCGAAACCACTGCCCGGGAGCACGGCATTCCCATGCAGCGCGATATCGTCGGTGCCGATACCGGCACTGACGGTATGGCCGGCGTGCTGGCCGCCATCGACTGTGCCGCCACCTCCATCGGCTTCCCCATTCGCAACATGCACACCATCTCCGAGACCGGCAATACCCAGGATGTACTGGCGGCTATCCACGTGCTGAGCTGCACTCTGCAAGCGCTGGACGCACTGCCGGACCCGCATCGTGAATTCCTCGACAACCACCCGCGGCTCGATCAAGCTCAGCGACTGACGCACCAGGGCTCGGCGAAGCCCGAGGGAAATGAAGGCGACAAGCGCCAGGGTCGAGGCCACCAACAGAAGCACCCGTCCTGATGGGGCGTCGGCATTCTGGAAGCCGCCAGCCCATCTCGGAGGCGTTCCACGATTGGGCATTCCATCATCGCAAAGGAGAAATACATGAAGCGTGTCGTGACCCTTTCCCTGCCGTTCGGCCAGTCCCGGCGTAACGCCAAGCGATTGGCGCTTGCCGCCGGATGTACCCTGATGCTGGTGAGCCCGCTGCTGTGGGCGCATGCACATATCACCGCGACCGAGCCCGAGGCCGGGGCGATCCTGGAGCAGGCGCCGGAGCGACTGGAGCTACGCTTCGACTCGCCCATCCGCATCACCCAGTTCGAGGTCACGGGACCTGAAGGGACGGTGGAGCTTGGCGAAGACCCACTCGGTCCGCTGGCGGAAACCCATGGTGCAGTGCCTGCCGAAACCCTGGCGCCCGGTGATTACGAGGTCGTCTGGCGCGGCATCGCCGAGGATGGCCATACCATGTCGGGCGGCTATCGCTTCGCGATTCAGGAGTAAACGGTGGCATCGATCGGCCTGGACCCTTGGACGGCCGGCCGAGTGCTGGCGTTGGCGGGCTTCTATGCTTCTGCACTGCTGGCGATGGGTGGGCTGCTGTTCCGCGCTGCCTTTCCCGACCAGCCGCCCCGTGATGCCGCCGTACTTGACCGCTGCACCTGTGTGGCCGCTGGCTGCGGCATCGTCATGCTGCTGCTACTGTGGCTGCTTCAGGCCGCCTACCTGGGGGGCGGTAACTGGGCATCGGCCTTCAACCCTGTGCTGCTGGGTATCGTCGGCGAGAGCGCTCAGGGCGAGCGGCTGCGCCTGGCCCTGGTAGGGCTGTTACTGTTGCCCGTTGCGCTCTGGCAAGGGGCGCCCCGTATCGTCCGCTACGCTGTCGGGGCGCTCGGCGTCGTGCTGATCCTGCTGGCCTTTTCCCGCGTTGGCCACACTCGCGGCTCGCCTTGGCAGAGCGTGCTGCTGATGCTGCACCTGGGTCTTGCCTCCTTCTGGGCTGCGGCGCTGCCGCCCCTTTACCGCGTGGCCGGCAGCGTTTCGTCGGGCGCATCGGCGGAGCAGTTGCAGCGCTTCGGGCGCTTCGGCCTGTTGCTGGTGCCGCTGTTGCTACTCGCTGGCGGCAGTCTGGCCATGTGGCTGATGGGTGGCAGGCCGGGGGCGCTGCTTGACACGGCTTACGGTCAGCTGCTCTCGGTCAAGCTGACGCTGGTGATGGGGCTGCTGCTGCTGGGAGCGGCCAACCGCTGGTGGCTGGTGCCCGCCGTGGCGCGCGGCAAGCCCGAGGCGCCGCTCCAACTGAGGTGCAGCATTGCCGTGGAAGCCTGCCTGATGGTCATGATCGTGCTGGTGGCCGCCGTGCTGCTGACGACCAGCTCGCCGGTGCGCTGAACGTGTGGCTCTCTCATGAAGGGCTCTCTCATGAAGAGATCATCTGTGGTAAAATGCCACAAATGATGCTTTTTGCCTCGCTTAGTTGAGGTTACCAAGGGAGAGCTCGACGATGAGTACTTCAAGCGTTCGTCTGGATCATGAGCTGGTCGAAAAGGCCAGTATCATGGCCAAAGCGATGAATCGCTCCACGCCCAAGCAGATCGAGCACTGGGCCAAGATCGGCGAAATGATGGAAGACAATCCCGATCTGCCTTACGAATTCGTGCGCCAGGCCATCATTGCCAAGGCCGAGCGCGAAGCCGGCAAGCTCGAACCCTACGAGTTCGACTAAGCAATGCAGGTTCTTCAGACGCCTACCTTTACCAAGGCGGTCAAGAAGCTTCATGCCAACCAGAAACGCGATCTCGACAAGACCGTGCGTACTCTGATCGAGAACCCGCTGATCGGTGAACTGAAAAGAGGCGATCTGAGTTTTCTGCGCGTTTACAAATTCAAGATGGCCAAGCAACTGACACTACTTGGCTACCATTACGATGGCGACTCGATCGTGCTGACCCTGATGGCACTGGGTACCCACGAAAATTTTTATCGCGACATCAAGCGCTGACAGATGGCTTCCTCAACCGACGCTCAGTTACTCGCCGCCCAGGTCCGCCGTTTGCTTGAAGCGGCACCGGCGGCCACGCTGCCGATGACCTACCAGCGGCTCGCCGAAGCCCTGGGGCTTTCCCCGCCGAGGACCATCCAGCGTGTGGCCCAGGCCCTCGAAACACTGATGCGTGAAGATGCCGAGTGCGGTCGACCCTTCATTGCCGCGCTGGTGGTCAGCCGGCGCGATGGCCTGCCGGCACAGGGTTTCTTCGAACTGGCCGTAGCCTTGGGGCGCTTGCCTGCGGAGCCGGCCCGACATATCGAAGCCTATCGTGAAGAGTACCGGCGAGCCCTTGCCGAGCGCCCACCCGCACCATGACGAAAGCTGCTCACGAACGGCGCAGCGGGTCGAGCAGGGCGCCCAGCCCGTTGTGGTCGATCTCGTGCATCAAGTGCAGCAATTCCCCGATCTCGCCGGGCGGAAAGCCCTCGCGAGCGAACCAGTTGAGGTAGGGCCCCGGCAGGTCGGCGATCAGCCGGCCTTCGTACTTGCCGAATGGCATCTTCCGGGTAACCAGCTTTTCCAGGTCTTCTGGCTGCACGTCTCTCTCCTGTCGTTGCGCTGCGGCGTATCCCACCAGCAAAGCCGCTGCGGGGCAAGCGAGGAGTTTGCTGAACGCAACATACGCTTACCGGACTGGCATTGTATTGCCGTGGAGTCGGGCTAGCTTCATTAGGGAGTCAGCCACCCACCCAGGGAAGGGAGAGTCGCATGTCATCCGACCATCCTCACGACCCCGCACGTCGCAAGTTCGTCGGCGGCCTGGCCACCGGTATGGCCGCTGCCGTTGCCGGCCCCGCTTTCGCTCAACAGAACGGCGGCAATCAGGCCTCGGCCCAGGGCAGCCCCGAAGAGAGCCCCCTCACACAGATGCAGGACCCGCGGGAGCAGTACCCCCAGCCGCCGTTTCCCGAACAGCCCCAGGAGTGGCCGGGCCTGGCCGGCGAAATGGAGCCAAGACCCGATCACGGCGAAGAGAGCTACCACGGCAGCGGCAGATTGGCAGGCCGCAAAGCGCTGATCACCGGCGGCGACTCCGGCATCGGCAGGGCCGCGGCCATCGCCTATGCCCGCGAAGGCGCCGATGTGGCCATCAACTACCTGGAAGTGGAGGAGCCCGACGCCCGCGAGGTGATCGAGCTGATCGAAGCGGAAGGGCGGACCGCCGTGGCCATACCCGGCGACATTCGCGACGAGGCGTTCTGCCGTGAGCTGGTGGAAACCGCGGTGGAACGACTCGGTGGGCTCGACATCCTGGTCAACAACGCCGCCCGGCAGCAGTGGGCGGAGTCGATCATGGACGTCAGCACCGAGATCTTCGACGACACCATGAAGACCAACCTCTACGCGATGTTCTGGATCACCAAGTCGGCCCTGCCACACATGGAGGAAGGGGCTTCGATCATCAACGTCGCCTCCATGGTGGCCGAAGATCCCCCTGAGATCCTGCTCGAGTACAACATGACCAAGGCGGCGATCGTCAACTTCACCAAGACGCTCTCCAAGCAGGTCGCCGATCAGGGCGTTCGCGTCAATACGATCTCGCCTGGGCCGTTCTGGACCCCGCTGCAGCCCAGCGGTGGCCAACCCCAGGAAGTGGTTGCCACCTTTGGCGAGGACTCCCTGATGGGCCGCCCGGGGCAACCGGTAGAAATCGCCGGGGTATTCGTCCTGCTCGCCTCGCAGGAGTCCAGCTTCGCTACCGGTCAAAATTACAGCGCCACGGGTGGCGCATGACGAGCTAACGAAAGAGAAAAGCCCCGCCATGCGGGGCCATGACCGGGTTGACACCCGCACCCAGCCGCGCGAGGCTAAGGGGTAACGCCGCAAGGCGTCCCCGTCCGCGGAAAGGGCTGCGCCCAACGCTTAAGATTGCCGATACCATACGACTCCCGGCCTGTCCGGCGGACACAGGCGCATGGAGGGAATCGTATGTCTTTTCTGTCCCGGCCAGACGCCACGTCGCACGGCCGCTTCAATCTCGAACAGCAGCGCAAGCGTGCCAAGGAACTGCTCAAGGCTGCCCGGACCGACGAGCCGGCTGCGCTGGCGCGTATTCTGCAATACATCCCGCCGCGTGAAGCGCCGCTGCAGCTCGCCGATACCCAGTTCGTCGTCGCCCGCGAATGTGGTTTTCCCAGCTGGCCGAAGCTCAAGGCACATATCGAGGCGCTCGACTTTTCTCGGCGCAGGCTAGCCGAGCGCGGCGACCGCGACATGGCCACGCTGCACATTCGCTGCGGCACGGATATCGAGCACAGTCTGCGCACCGCTGGCTTCGGGGGCGATTTCCTCGAGTTTTCCGATCCGTTCTGCATCGGCCCGCTGCGCGACCTGCCGCCAGAAGACCTCATGACGCTGCGTGCACGCTACCTGGCAGAAATCTCCGGCATGACCGAGCGCGATGCCCTGGCCCGGCTGCGCAAGAGTTACGCCGCGCTGGACGAACTCGAGCGCTATGAGCGCCTGGTGCTGTGGTTCGAACACGATAGCTACGACCAACTGATTCTGGCCTACCTGCTTCACCGATTGAACGCGAAGCCGCCCAAGGCACGGGTCGAGCTGGTGGCGGTAGAGTCGGTGCCCGGTGTGGAACGCTTCATCGGTATCGGCCAGCTCGCTCCGGACCTGCTGGCCTGGCTGTGGCAGCAGCGCCGCCCCGTGGAGGCGCCGCTGCTGGCGCTGGGTGCTCAGGCGTGGCAAGCGTTGACCGCAAACGGCCCCGAGCCGCTGAAAGCGCTCGTTGCCAGCGGTACGCCGGCACTGCCGATGATGGGCCACGCGCTGGCCCGTCACCTGCAGGAACTACCCGCCGCGGATACCGGGCTCGGCCTGACCGCACGACTGACGCTCGAGATCGTGCGCGACCACGGCCCGCTGCCGGTGGGAAAGACGTTCTCCTACCTCATGCGCGAGTACGAGCCGCTACCCTATCTGGGCGACCTGATGTTCTGGTGGCTGCTACAGCCGCTCATCGCTGAGCCCGAGCCGCTTCTCGACATCAGTGAGAACCAGTGGGAATGGCCCCACCGCCAGCTCGAGCTGACCGAGCGGGGGCGGGCCGTGCTTCACATCTGCGAGAGCAGGTAGTTCGGCTTGCCCAGCATCTTGATCAGTCGCAGCTGTTGCTCCAACCAGTAGGCGTGATCCTCTTCGGTATCGGCCAGGAGCCCCAGCAGCACGTTGCGGGTCTGGAAGTCGCGCTCCCGCTCGCACAGGGCCATGGCTTCCTTCAGGGCGTCGCCCACCTCGTATTCGAGCTGGAGATCGTTGGCGAGCATCTCCTCCACGTCCTGCCCGATACGTACCGGGGTGCGGGTATGCATGTCGGGCTTGCCTTCCAGGAACAGGATGCGTTCGATCAACTGCTTGGCATGGCCTTTTTCATCGTCGAACTCGTGGGCGATACGCTCGTAGAGTTTGGTGAGGCCCCAGTCGGCATACATCTCGGAGTGGATGAAGTACTGGTCCATGGCGGCGAGTTCCGCCGCCAGCAGGCCGTTCAGGGCATCGATGATCTCTTGACTGCCTTTCATGCGTGTCCTTCCCCTGGTGCGAGTCGTGCGAATGCAACCATCCTAGGGAGAATGATTGGATTGGTCAATTTTTCCTTGAAATTCAGTTATTTGATATTGCTTTCGTGTGCGATTCGCATTTGTCTTGGCAACGCCGGAAGCACGGCATCCTGGAGGGCGCGCCCCTCATGGGTGGTGAGCCGCAGCGGCCGGGTAACCGGGGTGTTCTCGACGATGCGCCCCGCCTCCATCACCACTACCCGCGAGCAGAATCGCTCTACCAGCCGCAGGTCGTGGGTGATGAAGAGATAGGCCACCTCGTGTTCTCGCTGCAACTGCTCGAACAGCGACAGCATGCGGATCTGCAGGTGCAGGTCGAGGTTGGAGACCGCCTCGTCGAGGATGATCAGTTTCGGCCGTGGTGCCAGGGCGCGGGCGATGCACACCCGCTGCAGCTGACCGCCGCTCATCTGCTGGGGGTACTTGTCGGCATCCCCGGCGTCGAGACCCACCGCTTCCAGCAGTTCGACCACCCGGTCCCGGCGCGCCGTGCCCTTGAGTTCGCACAGGTGTTCCAAGGGCTCACCGATGATCTCTGCCACCCTGGCGCGTGGATTGACCGCGCCGAGCGGGTCCTGGAAGACCATCTGCACCGAGCGTCGCAGCGCCTGCCATTGCGTCTTGGCCAGGTTCTGAAGAGGGCGACCCTCGAAGCGCACCTCTCCCGATGTAGGCGTCTCCAGCCCCACCAGTAGGCGGCTCAGGGTGCTCTTGCCGCAGCCACTGCGCCCCAGCAGGGCGAGGGTCTCGCCGGGGGCGATGTCGAGATCGACGCTCTCCAGTACCGGCGTCACCCGGCCCGCACCCACCAGCGAGAAGCGGCGATAGCCGTGATGTACGCCGCGCGCGGCCAACAGGCTCATTGGGTCACCTCGAGCGTCGTGGGGTGGGGGCTGTCAGCGCTGGTGAGCCCATAGAGGGCCAGATGGGCCGCCACCAGCTCGCGGGTGGTGGCGTGAGCGGGACGATGGAAAATCGTCTGTACCGGCCCGGTCTCGACGATGCGGCCCGCTTCCATTACCGCCACACGATCCGCCAGCCGCGCCACCACGCCCATGTCGTGGGTGACCAGCAGAATACCCAAGCCGCGCTCGTGCTTGAGCCGTTCCAGCAGTTCGAGGATCTCGCGCTGAACGATCAGGTCGAGATCGGTGGTGGGCTCGTCGGCGAACAGGAAGGGCGCTTCGCTTGCCAGCGCCAGGGCGATCATCATCCGCTGCAGCATGCCGCCGCTCATCTCGAAGGGGTGCAGCCCGAGCACGCGCTGGGCGTCCTCGAGCCCGGCCTCCTGCATGGCCTTGGCGATGCGCTTCTCCCAGGCCGAGCGGGGTACGCCCAACGCCTTGAAGGTCTCGCGGGCGTGGTCGCGCATGCTGCGCACCGGATTGAAGGCGCTGCGCGGGTTCTGCAGGATGCTCGCCACCAGTCGCCCGCGCAGCTCGGGGAAGTGCAAGGCTTCGCCGCCAAGGCTCACCCGGCCGTCGGTCTGCACGGTGCCGGGAGGCAGCACGCCCAGGCTGGCCGCGCAGGTCAGCGACTTGCCCGAGCCGCTGGCGCCCACCAGGGCCAGCACCTCACCAGGCGCGAGGCTCAGCGAGACGCCGTCCACCAGCGTCAGCATGCGCCCGTGGCGGTGGGTCTCCACGCGCATGGCGTCGATTCTCAGCGCACTCAATGTCCGAGCTCCAGTTGCAGGTGGGGATCGAGACGGTCGCGCACCGCATCCCCCAGCAGGTTGAATGCCATCACGCTCAGCAGCAGGGCCAGTCCAGGCCAGAACAGCAGCAGCGGCTCGGTCCAGACGTACTGGCGCGCGTCGGAGAGCATCACGCCCCATTCGGGCGTCGGTGCGGCCACGCCCAGGCCGAGGAAGGAGAGCCCCGAGACGTGCAGCATGATGTGGCCGACGTCGAGACTCGCCAGCACCAGCAGCGGCGAGAGAATCGCCGGCAGCAGGTGGCGGGTGAACAGCCGCAAGCGGCTGACCCCGGCCAGCCGTGCGGCGTGGATGAAGTCGCGGTGCTTGAGCGAGAGCACGATGCTGCGCACGATGCGCGCGTACCAGGCCCAGTGGGAGAGGGCAATGGCGACGATCACGTTGACCAGGCCGGTGCCGAGCATCCCGATCAGAAACAGCGCCAGCACCAGGGTGGGAAAGGTGAGGAAGATGTCGGTCAGGCGCATGATGACCTGATCGGTGCGGCCGCCGAGAAAGCCCGCGGTGCCGCCTATCGTGATGCCGAGCAGCAGCATCAGCGACATGGTCACCGCCACTGAGCCCAAAGACACGCCGGCCCCGGCGATCAGCCGCGAAAGGATGTCGCGCCCCAGGTGATCGGTGCCCAGCCAGTGGCTCAGCGAAGGGCTCTGCAGGCGATTCACCAAGTCCACGGCGTTGGGATCGTGGGGAGTAAGCCAGGGCCCCAGCGTGGCGGCGAGTATCAGCACCACCAGCATCAGCATGGCCCCGCGCACCGGCCAGCCGGCGTCCTGCCAGAAATCGCTCACGCTGCGCAGCATCACTCCACCCCCTCGGCGGAGAGCCGAATGCGTGGGTCCGCCCAGGCGTAGACGATGTCGACGATCAGGTTGCACAGCACGAAGATCGTCACCATCAGCAGGGTGAAGCACTGGATCACCGGGTAGTCGCGGTTGAAGATTGCCGACACCGCGTAGCGCCCTACCCCGGGCCAGCCGAAGATGGTCTCGATGATCAGGGTACCGCCGATCAGTTCGCCGATGTGCATGCCGGTGGCGGTGATGATCGGCAGCAAGGCGTTGCGTAGCACGTGGGAGCGCTCCACACGGCGCTCCGGCAGCCCGCGCAGCCGGGCGTAGGTGACGTGGCGCTGACGGGCCACCTCCAGCATGCTGGCGCGCAGCAGCCGGGCGTTAATGGAGAGCGACATCAGCGAGATGGCAATGGCCGGCATCACCAGGTGGGCCCAGCTACCGCGGCCCATCGGCGGCAGCCAGCCGAGCTGCACCGAGAACAGCAGCACCAGCAGGAAGCCGAGCCAGAAATTGGGCATCGACACGCCGACGAAGGCGAGCGTGCGCACGGCCTGGTCGGGCAACTTGTTGCGGTGGCGCGCCGCCCACATGCCCAGCGGAATCGAGATGCCCAGGGTCAGCACCAGGGCGATCCCGGCCAGTTGCAAGGTGGCCGGCAAGTAGTGAAGAAGGTCCGGCAGCACCGGGCGCTGGGTGGCGTAGGAGACACCGAAGTCCAGGCGCAGCGCACCGCCCAGCCAATCCAGGTACTGCATCATCAGTGGCTGGTCGAGGCCCAGCAGGCGTCGGGTCTCCTCCAGTGCCTGGGGGGTAGGCGGTACCTGCGAAAGGCGCAGGTAGTCCATCGCCGGGTCGGAGGGGCCCAGGTGCAGCAGCAGGAAGATCAGCAGCGACGCTGCCAGCAGCATCGGCGGTAACAGTAGCAGTCGTCGCAGGATAAAGGCTGCCATGGCCTAGCGCGCCTCGGGCTGGAGTTGGTCGAAGGGCACTTCGCTTGCCATGGCGCCGAACGGTATCGGCCCCAGCTCCGGCCGCGCCACCCCGATGGCGGTGATGTAGGTGAGCGGCAGGTAGATCGCCTCGTCGTGCAGCCGGGTCAGAATCCACTCGTAGCGCTCCTGGCGTTGCGCCTCGTCGGTGGTCAGCAGCACCTCACCAATGCGCTCGTCCAGGGTCTCCTTGTCCGGCATGCCGAGCTGGGCCTGGTAGTCGGCGTGGGAAGGCGCGCGCATGCCGCTGACGAAGGCGTGCGGGTCGTAGGGGGCGCCCCAGGTCCGGTTGAAGATCATGCCGAAGCGGCCGTCGCGCTGGCGGGCGTAGACGCTGCTCTCCTCCTCGCCGATCAGGCGCACGCCGATGCCGACCCGGCCCAGGTCGGCCTGAATGACCTCGGACATGGACTTGGCCACGGCGTCATTGCCGACGAACACCAGTTCGATCATCAGCTCCTCGCCGTTGCGCTGGCGAATGCGACTGCCGGATGCCAGCTGCCAGCCCGCTTCTTCCAGCAGCTCGCTGGCCCGCTGCGGATCGAAGGCATAGGCCTCCAGGCCAATATCGGCGTAGGGCACGTTGGGCGAGAACAGGGTGTCGGCGCGTCGCTGGGTACCGTAGAGCACGCTGTCGATCAGGGTGTCCTTGTCCACGGCGTGGTTGATCGCCAGGCGCACGGCGCGATCGGCGGTGGGGCCGCGGTTGCTGTTCAGGGCCAGGGCGTTGGTGCGCATTGGCTCGGAAAGCTCGGCGGTATACATGCCCATGGCGCGGAAGCGCTCGAAGGTATCCGGCGAAATCGGCCCTTCGGCACCGTAGATCAGGTCGATCTCGCCGGTCTCGAAGGCGATGGCGCGGGTATTGGGATCGCCGATCACCTTGACGTCGATCTCGTCGAACGCCGGTGCGGCCCCCCAGTAACTCTCGTTGCGCACGAACAGGTCGCGCTCGCCCATCCGCGTGTCGCTCAGCACCCAGGGGCCGGTACCGATGGGAGCCTCGATGCCTTCCTTGGTGCCGCCTTCGACGAACTGAGAGGGCGCGATGAAGCGGAAAGGGCGCGGCAGGGCCAGCTCCTGCAGCAGCGGGTAATAGGGCTCGCCGAGCTGGAGTCGGAAGACATGCTCGCTCACCACCTCGGCCCCCTGAATCTGATTGGCCAGCTCCAGCCAGGCGTGGCGCTCGCGGTTGGCGAGTATTGCCTCGATGTTGGCCACTACCGCCGCGGCGTCGAAGGGTTCGCCGTTGGAGAAGCTCACGTCCTCGCGCAAATGGAACGTATAGGCGCGCCCATCTTCCGATACCTCCCAGGACTCCGCCAGCCAGGGCACCACCTGGCCGTCGGCCTGGTAGCGCACCAGCGGTTCAAAGACCATCGCCTGGGCGAACATCTGATTGGGGGAGTAGAGGTGGGGGTTGAGGGTGCCGACGTTGGAGGGCCAGGAGAAGTTGAGGCGTTCCTGAGCCACGCTGTGAAGAGGCGTGAAAGCGGCAGACAAGCCTAGGCTTGCCGCCAGCATCAGGGGCAGGGCGGCACGAAAGGGGCGCATGACGATCTCTCGGTATCGTGTAGGGTATGAATATTTATAGAAAACATCATACCTGCGCGCATTGTCAATTAGCTGCTCTCGATCTGGGCGGCGGTGTCATGGCTGGCGTATCCTGTGGCTTTCGCGGGCGGCGATACGGCGCGTCCAGTCACAGCCGGCAGCGGAGGAGCCATGCACAGAATCACCATCACCATCGACGACGGGCTCATGGCGGAGCTGGACCGCATGATCGAGCAGCGGGGCTACCCCAACCGCTCGGAAGCGATCCGTGACCTGGCGCGAGCGGGAATGAAAGAGGCTGCGCGGGCCGAGGGGCAGGAGAGTAGCTGCGTCGGCGTGCTCAGCTACGTCTACGATCACGAGGCCCGCGACCTGGCCCGCCGTCTGACCCGTTCGCACCACGACCATGTCGACCTCACGGTCGCCTCGCTGCACGTGCATCTCGACCCGGAGCGCTGCCTGGAAGTGAGCATTCTCAAGGGCAACACTCACGACGTGCGACACTTCGCCGACAGCATCACCTCGCAGCGCGCCGTGGCGCATGGCGAACTCCAGGTCATCCCCACGCAGCTGGATTGAACGCCATGCACACCTTCGTCAGTGACAAGCCGGTAGGGGTCATCAGCGATACCCACGGCCTGCTGCGCCCCGAGGCGCTCACTCTGCTCGAGGGCTGCGAGCTGATCGTGCATCTCGGTGACGTGGGCGCGGGCGACGAGGACGCCACCCTTCTCGAGCGGCTGGCCGAGCTGGCGCCCACCTTCGCGGTGCGTGGCAACATCGACACCGCCCCCTGGGCCGAGGCGCTGCCGACGACGCTGGATCTCAGCGTCAACGGCTGGCACCTGCATCTCACGCATATCCTGCAGGAGCTCGGCCCGGCCACACCCTGCGATGCGGTACTTCACGGCCACTCCCACAAGCCGCGCAACGAGTGGCAGGATGGCCGGCTGCTGTTCAATCCCGGCGCAGCCGGCAAGCGCCGCTTTCGCCTGCCCATCACCCTGGGCAAGCTGTGGGCCGACGAGCACGGCCTGCGGGGCGCCATCCTGCATTTGCCGCTGTAAAGGCCGAGAGAAAGTCAGTCGACATCGGCCGCAAAGGCCACGTCGCGCTGTGCCTCGAGCATACGGAGCCGCTCTTCCAGCGCCTGCTTGATGCCGGTATACGCTGAACTGCCGAGTGCTAGCCGCACGAGTGGCTGCATGGGTGGCTGCGCCGCGTCGGCGGCGGCGATCATGGCGTCTACCGTCCTTTCGGCATCGCCCTTTATCTCGAAGCTACCATCTGCCACGGCGCGCCTGACATCGCCCGCCGGCGTGGCGTCATAGGCCGCCATCGGTTCCCCGCGCACCAGCCCGGCGGCGAAGTCGGTGGCGGTGGGGCCCGGTTCGACAATGATGAAGTCGACCCCGAACGGCGCCACGTCCTGCGCCGTCGCCTCGACGAAGCCTTCGATGCCCCACTTGGTGGCGTGATATAGCGAGAAGTTGGGGTAGGCCTTCTGGCCGCCTTCGGAGGAGACCTGCACGATGCGCCCGCCGCCCTGGTCGCGCAGGTAGGGCAACACCGCGCGAATGAGCTGAATCGAACCGGTAAGGTTGGTGGCGATCTGGTGTTCGATCTGTTCGTCGCTGAGTTCTTCGGCGGCACCGAAGAGCCCATAGCCGGCATTGGATACCACCACATCGATTCTTCCCATGCGCTCGAAGGCCTGGTGGGTGACCTCGCGGATCCCAGCCACATCGGTAAGATCGAGTTTCAGTACCAGCAGGCGTTCGCCATGGGTCTGCTGCAGTTCGTCGAGCACGCCTTCCCGGCGCAGCGTGGCAACCACGCGATCACCACGCGCCAGCAGGCGCTCCGTCATCAGGCGGCCGAGGCCTGAAGAGGCTCCGGTAATCAACCATGTCTTGTTCATCGTTTCGTTCCTTCCTTCGGTGGATTGACGAAACCATGGTCGCGCTTCCGATTGGAACGCAGAAGTAGGCTACTGTTGTATGAACTCGTGAGAGAAATTCACCAATGAGCAAGCCAAGCATATCCAAGCCAGCCCTGGCCGATCTGGAAGCCTTTGCGGTGGTGGCTGCCGAACGCAGCTTTCGACGCGCCGCCGACGTCATCGGTGTCTCGCGCTCGGCGCTGAGCCACCGTATGCGGCATCTGGAAGAGCAGCTCGGCGTGCGGCTGCTGCATCGCACTACCCGCAGCGTTTCCCTGACCGATGCCGGTAGCCGGTTCCTGGCGCGCATCACGCCCACGCTGAGGGAGCTGAATGCCACGCTGGACACCCTCGCCGACGACCGCGGCGAGCCCGGCGGCGTGCTGCGCATCAACGCCAGCAGGGCAGCGGCCCGGCTGCTGCTTGCCTATGTAGTACCGGCTTACCTGCGCCGCTATCCGGCGGTAGAGCTCGATCTCGTCAGCGAAGGGCGCCTCGTCGACATCGTCGAACAGGGCTTCGACGCCGGGGTGCGGCTGGGCGAGGCGGTACCCCAGGACATGATTGCGGTGAAGCTGGGCGCTGCCATGCGCTTCCTGGCGGTGGCCTCGCCGGATTACCTGCACCGCTTCGGCACGCCAAGTGTGCCCGACGATCTGCACAAGCATCGCTGCATCCGCCAACGGCTGCCCAGCGGCAAGCGCTACCGTTGGGAGTTCGAGCGGCGAGGTCAGGAGATCGCCATCGACTCTCCCGGCGCGCTGACGCTCGACGACAACGAACTCATGGTCGAAGCGGCAGCCGACGGCCTCGGCATTGCCTACGTGCCCGAGATCGTGGCCAGCGAGCGCCTCGCCTCAGGGCAGCTCGTGGCGTTGCTCGAAGCCTGGAGCCCGCCTTATCCCGGCTTGATGCTCTATTACCCCGGGCACCGCCACGTGCCCGCTGCACTGCGCGCCTTCATCGATATGTTGAAAACATCAGAAGTTCAGGCGTGATGTGCCACTATCTGGTGCTGGTAGGAGTGGGTATGATCCGTTTCCGAGCATTATCAGGGTCCCCTTGGAAAATATATCGAGCTTGTCAGGTGCTTAAATGACCCGGTTTTTTCTCTTTTTACTTCTTGGCTTGTTTCCGTTGCTGGCGCATGCGGAGGTGGCTGACAAGGTGGCGAGCCAAGGTGGGATGCTGTTGTTTCTGAGTGTTCTGTTTTTGATTTTTCTTCTTGTAGTTAAGGTTCGTAGCCATTGGTTGCTATGGCCTTATGCCGCTTTTCTTCTCTTTTGTATTGTTGGGGAAATCGATTTCATCATGATCGATGATGAAATTTTTCATATGGCGATAAACGAGCTTGGCTCTTCATACAGGTATGCGGCCTATGCTCACTTGGTGTCATTGATACTGCTCCTCGTATCGACGTTCTATTTCTTTTCCAGGAGTAGAGCTTCCCGACGGTGAAAATTACTCTCTCCTTGCCACCAGCAGGCCGATGCCGGCGCTCGCCAACAGGCTTGCGCAGGCGCGGTTGAACAGCCGGCGCATCGTGGGGCGCGAGAACCAGTGGCGCAGAAAGGCGCCGAAGCAGGCGTAACCGATGATGGCCACCCATTCGAGCACCAGGAACAGGGCGCCCAGAATCAGGAACTGGAAGGCGACGTCGCCGTCTGGCGTAACGAACTGAGGCAGGAACGCCGTGAAGATCAGGATCGCCTTGGGATTGCCGGCGGCGAGCAGGAACTCCTGCCGGCTCAGGCCCCAGAGCCCCATCGGGGCGGCGGCCATGCCCTCGTCGCTACTCTCGGCGCCCCACAGCTGGTAGGCCAGCCAGAATAGGTAGCCGGCGCCGAGTACCTTGATGAGCAGGAACAGCTTCTCGGAGGTGTAGAGCACGGTAGCCAGGCCCGAGGCGGCGAGGGCGATCATCACCACGAAAGCCGCCAGGCGCCCGATGCCGGCCAGGCAAGCCATGCGCACACCATAGCGTTTGGCGTTGCTCATAGAGAGCAAGTTATTGGGGCCCGGCGCCATGTTCAGAGCGAAGCAGGCCGGCACGAAGAGCAGCAGGGTCAGCAAGTCCATTTGGGCCACCAGAGGGTGCGGTTCGGCTTTCGATTTTGCATCACAGCTCCTGTGGACTGAAGCAAGGTCACTATCTTTTTGCGCAATAATGTCCAAGCCCTAGTCCTTGGCTGGGCCTAAGCTAGGCCATAGTGGTGTTCAGAGAGGTGTGGCATGGCCAAGCAATCCAGCCAGTTCGACTACCACAAGAGCTGGCAAGTACCCGGGCTCACGGTGCTCCAAGCGTCGCTGAGCGATTTCAGCTACGACCGCCATGCGCATGAAGAGTACGCCTTCGGCGTGACCCTTACCGGGCGGCAGGACTTCTTCAGCGGCGGTGAGTTTCATCGTAGCCCGCCCGGCAACGTCATCCAGTTCAACCCCGATCAGGTACACGACGGTCATCCTGGTGACGGCACCACGCTGGGCTACGTAATGATCTATGTGCCCACTGCCCAGCTTGAGGCCTCATTCGCCGATGCGGCGGGATGCGAGCGTGCCGCCCGGTTTCATGGGCGAGAGACCCTGCTGGACGACCCCCAGCTGCGCCACGCCATTCTCGACCTCGCCCAACTGATGATCGACCGGCAAGGCACGCGCATCGACCAGGAGCACGCCCTGCACCGCATGGCGACGCGCCTGGTGCAGCGTGCCGGCAAGTTCCAGCCCGGCGGCAGGGTGAGTCGCCCCGATACACTGCTGCTGCGTGCCAAGGAGTACATCCTCGCGCACCTGGAAACGGATCTTTCGCTGGACGAGATCAGTCAGGCCGCCCACCTCTCCAAGTACCACTTCCTGCGCCTGTTCCGCCAGCAGTTCGGTATCACGCCGCACCAGTACGTGCTGAGCTGCCGGGTCAACGCCGCGCGCAGCGCCCTTGAATCCGGCGTGGCGCCCTCCGAGGTGGCGTTCCGCTACGGCTTCACCGACCTCAGCCACTTCAACCGCCGCTTCAAACGCATCTACGGCAAGACGCCATATCAGTACCAGCGCAGCGTGACCTAGCAGCGCTGAATTCCGGCCGCTCGGCCACACACGAAACACCATCTATCGGAGAGACTCCCATGGAGATCGTCGCCTATGCTCTGGGCGTCATGTACACGCCTGGGCCCGTGAACCTGCTCGGCCTGCATGCCGGGCTCAATGGTCAGGCGAGGACATCGCTCGGCTTCTTCCTCGGTGTGGGGCTGGCCATGCTCACGCTATTCCTGCTGTTCGGCTGGGCCGGGGCGGCCTGGGTGCGCGGCGACATGCTCGCCGTGGTGGGGGCGGTGGGGTGCGGCTACATTCTCTACCTGGCGCTCAAGGTCGTCCGCTCGAGCGTTGACCTCAACCGGGTGCGTGAGGCGCCACGTGTCATGAGCTTCCGCGATGGCTTGATCATGCAGCTGTGCAACCCCAAGGCCATGCTCGCGACCCTGCCTATTGCCACCATCCAGTTTCCTGCCGCCGGCATCCACGGTGTGAGCCTGCTGTTCTGGTCGCTCGGGCTGGCTGCGCTGGCCTTCGGTGCCCCCGGTAGCTATGCCCTGATGGGCGTCGTGCTCGGCCAGCGCCTGGAAAATCCAAGGCTGCTGAAAGGCTTCAGCCTCGCCATGGCCGCGCTGCTGGTGTGGGTTGCGATCACCATCGGCTATGAGCACGTGTGGCTGCCTCTGGCCTCGGGCACATTTTGAGAGACCTGTTCAATGCGCGGCTACTCCTCAATCCGTCCCGTGGCGTCGCGGTCGCAGTCATAGCGCTTCATGTACGGGAACGGCGGCAGCCAGGCCTCGCGGCGCACGACCCAGCTCTCATAAGTGGGCATCAGTTGATCCGGGGTATCCAGGGTGCCCAGGTGAACTTCGATTTCGTCGTCGCTGCGTGCGAAAACCGACGAGCCGCAGCGAGGGCAGAAGAGGCGCCCGTTGTAGTCGCGCACTTCGCCCTCTATCGTCACCGCCTCCTGGGGGAACACCGCCGAGGCGTAGAAGAGCGCACCATGGTGCTTACGGCAGTCCAGGCAGTGACAAATGCCGACCCGGTACGGGCGTCCCGACGCCTCGACTCGAACGTTGCCGCAAAGGCAACCGCCGGTGTATCGCTCCATGCTAGGCCTCCCTTGTATTGATTGACCTTGTATCGACTGATCGCTCAGCGAGAAGAGGGCTGAGTACCCTTCAGAGGTGATAACGCAAGGGTAGCGCTTTGTTGGAGTTCGCCTGAAACCACGCCTGTAAAAATGCAAAGCGCGCCGGAATGAAAGATAATAAGCAGGTTAACGAATGACAGGCACCCGCGAGGCGACATGAATTCCACCATCGAACTGCTGAAATCCCATCGCTCGATTCGCAAATTCACCGACCAGAAGATCCCCCACGAGCTGCTGATCGAGCTGATTCGCGCCGGTCAGGCCGCCGCGACCTCCAATCATGTGCAGGCTTACACCGTCATCCACGTGAAGGACCCGGCCAACCGCGAGAAGATCGCCGAGCTGGCCGGCGGGCAGTCGTACGTGGCCACCGCTTCCGACTTCCTGGTGTTCTGTGCCGACATGAAGCGACCCACCGAGGCAGCCGAACGCAGCGGTGCCAACGTCGTGCGCGGCATGACCGAGCAACTGGTGGTGGCCAGTGTGGATGCTGCCCTGATGGCACAGAACGTGGTCATTGCCGCCGAATCCGAAGGGCTCGGGATCTGCTACATCGGCGGCATCCGCAACAACCCCCAGGCCATCAGCGATCTTCTGCATCTGCCCGAGCACGTCTACCCGGTGTTCGGCTTGTGCCTCGGCTATCCGGCTGCCGATCCGGACGTCAAACCACGCTTGCCGGTGGAAGCGATCCTCAAGGAGGATTATTACACTGACGACAGCGAGCTGGTGGCCGCCTTCGACGACGCCATGCAGAGCTACTACGGCGAGCGCCGCGGCGGCAACAAGGACTCCAACTGGTCGAAGAACCTCTCCCCGCTGTTCAGCAGCAAGCTGCGCGCCCATATGCGCGAGTTCCTCACCAAGCGTGGCTTCGAGATGAAGTGAGCCAGTCCGACGCTGCCGCTCAACCCGCTTCGCTGCAGCGACAGATGTGGAACTGCCCGGTACCGATATACGCCGATGGCAGGGCATCGAACATGTCCCGGGCCGTGCGTACCAGATGCGGCTGGTCGTAGAAGCCCGCTTCCGCGGCCAGGGTGGAGAGAGTCATGCCCGGCTGCCAGCGGGCCATGGCGCGGGTGATCTTCAGGTACAGCAGAAAGCGCCGCAGCGTCACCCCCATTTGCTCGCGGAACAGGTGCGTGAGTCGCGAGGCGGAGATTCCGGCACGCTCGGCCAGCGCCGTGGCATCCAGCCGTTCCGGCAGGGTCTCACGCAGGTAGTGGCAGATATCTGCGATGCGCGGGTCCAGCGGCAGTGGCGGCCCGCCGGTAGCGGCCAGAAAGCGCGCCAGATTGGCCGCAAGGGCACGGCAATCGGCGCTGTGGGCCAGTGCCCGGGCTTCTTCCTCGGCCAACGGCAGGTCCATGCTGGCTTGCCCTGCCAGGCTGCCTGCCAAGCGGCGCCAGGCATCGCTGTCCGGGTCGAGCTGAGCCACCAGCATGGTGGTCTGCCCAGGGTTCAGGGCCTGGGATACGTCCGGTGCCACCACCGCCGCCCGGGTTTGGCGGCGTGCCCCTTCCACTTGCAGCTCGAACGTTCCATCCAGCCCCAGCAGCAACGACGCACTCACGTGGCGGTGTGCCCGGTTGGCCGGCAGACGGCCGAGCAGCATCCAGCGGTCGTTCCACAGGTAGAGAGTGCCGCGTAGCGGCGAGGTATCCGTCACAGGCGATCCATGGCTATCGATCCATAACGCCGAGGATACGCCATTCAAGAAGCGGATGCCGGTACGGCAGGCTTAATGCCCGGCCGGGCGCGGCACGCGTAGCCCCAGCCTGTGCGCCACTTCGAAGGTGACGAAGATCGGGCCGATCAGCAGAAAGACCACGTCTTCGATGAACGACGGCTTCTTGCCTTCCACCTTATGACCCCACACCTGCAGCGCCCATGCCGCCACCCAGACGATCAGCGAGATCCAGAACAGCGACCACCCTGCGTTCAGGATGGCGAAAATGCCCAGCACGGAAAGGGCGAACCAGGCGAGCATCATCACAAAGACACCGAAGGAGAGACGCAGATAGACCAGGCTGGCCAGCACGCCCAGCAGGGTGGCGCCATTGACCCACTCGGCCGTACCGCCTTCCAGGCCCAGCCAGCGGCCAAGCGGCACCAACCACAGCAGGCCCAGGGTGGAAAACAGAATGGCCGGCACGCAGACGATGTGCACCCACTGGTTCACCGGATGGCGATGGCTCTCGCCGTAGTCGTCGAGAAACTGCTGCAGGTTACGCATGGTCATGCCCTCGTTGTTCTTGGCAGGGGTCATGCTCATGCTAGGCGCGTCAGAGGGGCGCTGCCTTGTATGCAACCGCTACGGTGTGGCTGGTAGCCGCGCCCACTTGGGGCCGGTGAACTGGTGCATGACAAACCACACTTAGGTGCTAGGCTTAATCCCATAACGAATAATGATAACCCCTACGCAAGGGATGCCCTATGGGAAGTGGAGTATTCGACGTAACAGGTGGACGTCTGTTATTGGATGTCGCCCAGGGTCTGGACGAGCTTGCCGAAGCGTCCACCGAAGATGCCCTACTCGAGATCCTGCATGCTATTCGTACCCACTTCGGTATGGATGTGGCCTTTATTTCAGAATTCAAAGACGAAAGGCGATTTTTTCGCTTCGTGGATGAAGCAGCTCCTTTTCTGGAAGTGGGAGCGTCGGACCCTCTCGAGGAAAGCTACTGCAAGCGGGTTCTGGAGGGCAGGTTGCCGGAGGTGGTCCCGGATGCACGACAGGAGGCAGCGGCGCTGGAACTGGCAATCACGCTCGAGTTGCCGGTAGGCGCCCACCTCAGCGTGCCCATACGTCTGAAGAATGGCAGTATTTTCGGCACGCTATGCTGCTTCTCTCGCCAACCCGACGCCACACTGAACGAGCGTGACCTGGCGATGATGCGTGTGTTGGCCGACTTTGCCGGGCGGCAGCTCGAGCGACAGCGTGAACGTCAAGAGCGGCAGAAGAGTGCCGAGGCGAGAATATGCGATGTGCTCGAGCACCGTCACTTTCATATCGTGTTCCAGCCCATGCACGATCTCGTCGAACAGCGCATTGCCGGCTATGAAGCGCTGTCGCGTTTCGTTGTCGAGCCACATCGGGGACCCGACAAGTGGTTCGAGGAAGCGGCCTTGGTGGGGTTGCGAGAGGAGCTGGAGCTGGCCGCTATCGAAATGGCGTTGGAGGCGCTGCCCGCGCTACCCCAGGCGTCCTACCTGTCCCTCAACGTTTCCCCGGCCACCATCCTGTCCGGCCGGCTTGCCGATCTTCTCGGCCCCTATCCGCTCGAGCGTCTCATGCTCGAGCTGACCGAGCACGATATCGTCGAAGACTACGAAGGACTTTTCGAAGCACTGGTCGAGATGCGCAGGCAGGGGCTCAGGTCGGCCATCGACGATGCGGGCGCCGGCTATGCCAGCTTTCGCCACATACTGCATCTGGCACCGAACGTCATCAAGCTCGATCGATCCCTGGTCCACGGCATAGACAAGCGCTCCGACAGCCGCGCGTTGACCGCCGCCCTGGTTGGCTTCACCAATGAGACGGGCAGCCGGCTGCTTGCCGAGGGCGTCGAGACACAGGCCGAGCTGGAAGTACTGCGAGACATTGGAGTGCGCAAGGCGCAGGGCTACCTGCTGGGTCGCCCGGGCCAGTTGCCTGCCCAAGGCTGAGTCTCCAGGTCTTGGCATGCTGGGGATTTCGCTACCCCATGGTAGGCTATGCTGAGAGCGTGAAAAGCATGAAGCGCGAAACCTCGACGCATAGGGGGATCGAGATATGAACAGAACCAAGACTTTGCAGCTGTTACGGGATCACTTACCGTCTCTTTGTCGTGAGTACGGAGTAACCTCCTTGCGGCTTTTTGGTTCCATGTCTCGCGATGAGGCCCGTGATGACAGCGATATTGATATCTTGGTGAGCTTTGACGGCCCGGCGACCTCCGCTCGTTATTTCGGGGTGCAGTTTTATCTTGAGGATTTGCTGGGGCATCCGGTTGATCTCGTGACCGACAAGGCGCTTCGTCCCGAACTCAAGCCTTATATCGAGCGCGAGGCTGTGCGTGTCTAAGACACATCCGATGCGTGAATGGCGCTTCTATATTAATGATATGATCGGCTTCGCCGAGAAAGTTCTGTCTTACACGGAAGGCTTGGATCAAGACGGCTTTATCAATAACGACCTTACCTATGATGCTACGCTTCGTAATCTTGAGCTCATTGGCGAAGCGGCTACTCGCATTCCGGAAGAAATTCGTCAGCGGTATCCGGAAATACCATGGCGGTTGATCGTCGCCACTAGGAATCGCCTAATACATGCTTATCTGGGAATTGATGACGATACCGTATGGAGCATCATTCAGGACAATATTCCTAAGCTTTTGGAGCAGTTACGTACAATCAAAACCCAGTAGATGGGCGAGACGAAGCGATGACCTCTACCGAGCCCCGTATTACTCTGAATCCGCAGCGACACCGTGTGCAGGTATTGATCGGCGACACCCTGCTTGCCGATACCACCCGTGTCCTCGAGCTGCGCGAACGTGGTTATCCGCCTCGACTCTATATTCCCCGCGAAGACGTGCGAATGGACCTCCTGAGCCGCTCCGAGACCGTGACCCACTGCCCGTTCAAGGGCGATGCCGCCTACTTCTCGTTCGGCGAACAGGCCGATGTGGCGTGGAGCTACGAGCAACCGCTGGAAGGCATGGAGACGATTGCGGAATACCTGGCCTTCGACGACGACAAGGCAAACGTGGCAGAAGATCGCTAGAGGGTAGGCCGCGGCGGCCTGGGCTCAACGACTCGCTACCCCGGCGCACGTACGTCGACAGCGACTCTCTCCTTCAACAGCCACGCACCCAGCCCGGCGACGGCTAGCCCCAGGGCGGCGAAGAGCAGGAAGGTGTTGCCATGGCCCTGGGCCCCGACCAGCCAGCCGGCCAGCGGGGAGCCGGCGACCTGGCCGACCGAGGTGGCGAGCAGTGGCAGCACCGGGCCGACGGCAGGCGCTTCTTCCATGATCTCGATTCCCCTGACCAGATAGAACCCGGTAAGGGTCATGTACCCGGCGCCGAACAGGGCCGCAGACGCCAGAGCGAAAGGGAAATGGTCGGGGGCGAGGGCCAGCAGAACCAGACCGGCGGAGAGTGCCACCAAACCAGCGGCATGGCTGAACACCGACCCGAATCGCGTGATGAGATCACCAGCGCCAACGCCTGTCAGTCCGCCGAGGCCGACTGCCAGCCACATCCAGGCGGTCTGGCTCGGCCCCAATCCACCGGCGGCGATCGCCGCATCGGGAGCAAACACCCAGTAAGCCGCACTCACGCACCCCATGCCGGCGGCCAGGCCGCTCAGCCGAGTGATGGCGTGCCACTGCTCTCGGCTCACCGGCAGGGCCGCGAGGGAAGGCAGCGATGACGGGACAGGGCGGTCGTCCCGGGGCAGGAAAAGGTAGGCCGCCAGTGCGCCCATGGCTGCCAAGGCGGCGAAGCCGATATAGGCGCTACGCCAGGCCTCCGCCCAGATCAGCACTGCGGGCATGGCCAGCGCGATGCCCACGCTGGTGCCCGCATTGATGGTGGCGTTGACCCGCCCACGCAGCCTCCCTGGCACCACCCGCGACACCGCTTCCGCCATCGCCGGTGAGGAAAGGCCGGTACTGATACCGCAGATCAGCACGCCGACCGCAAGCAGCAACGAGGAGGGTGCCAGGGCAATCGTCATCAGCCCGCCCCCGGCCAAGGCGGCCGCCGCAACGCCGGCACGGCGAACCCCGAGGCGCTGTGTCACCCAGGGGGCGGCGAGGATGGCAAAGACGAAGCTCAGGAACGGCAGAGCACCGATCACGCCCGCCATGCTCGAAGAGATCGTCAGCTCGTCGCGCATCGCAGGCAGGAACAGACCGAATACGAAGCGGGCCAGCCCGTAGGTGATGGCGATGACCCCGCTGCCGAGGGCGGCCATGCCAAGAGCGGAAAGGGGCCTCATGAGCTCACGCTCCGAGCCGCGTTGAGCAGGGCATCGACCACCGCCCGGGTGTCAGACAGAGCTGGCTGCATGCCCAGTAGCACCACCGCCGTGTTGCTGCCCTCCAGTACCACGAAGAGGCGTCGCGCCAAGTCGGCATGATGATCCAGACCATCGCGTGCCACAGCGGTTTCGATGCGTGCCAGCAGGTCACGCTTGGCGGAGATCGCCAGCGCATGAACCTCGGTGCTGTGCTCGGCAAACTCACCCATTGCCTTGACCATGATGCAGCCATGCTGGCTGCTGTGTTCCAGCCAGCGACCGTGTGCATCGACCAAGGCGCGTGTCGCTTGGCCGGGCGGGGCGACGGCGGTGGCCGCATCGAGGCTGGCGATGAAGCGCGCATGGCGCGTCTGCAGCACCGCCGCGACCAGCGCCTCCTTGGAGGCGAAGTGGTTGTAGAGCGTCATGCGTACCACTCCGGCTGCCGCCACGATGCGGTCGATGCCAGTGGCATGAAAGCCCTGCTCATAGAAGAGGCACTCGGCCGTGGCGAGCAGATGGTCGCGCTTGGAGGCGGGCATTCGGTGGCGCTCCTGTATTCAATCTACATAGATTGGGTTTATATAGACCGATCTATCTAAATGATAGCCATATCTAAAACCAGAGGAGCGGGAAGTGTCAAACGCTAAGCAGAAGGGCCGCTTTCCTCGGGAAAGCGGCCCTTCACGTCAAGACTTGCTTATCAAGCAGTCGGCACTCTTTGGTCGACGTGCTGGTAAATCCTTTGTCGGTCCCTAGGCGGCTCCCGACTCCCGGAAGTGGTGCCAGGCATGGTGATAGAGCACGCCGGCATAGCCGTTGCGCTGAATGACCTTGAGAATCTTGGCGGGGTTTTCCTCATCCAGGGCCTTGTGCAGTTTCGCCCGCTGCTCTTCGTCCAGGGCCTCATACCAGTGGTAGGGCTGCCCCTGGGCATTGCTATCCTCGGCCTTGCGCATCAGGTCCATTTCGATGCGCCCGCCGTGTCGATACAGGATATCGTAGCCCTCCTGCAGTTGAGTCGCCGGCACGTCGCACGGCTTTTCGAGACCTTCCAGCACGTTGTAGTAGTAATAGCTCAGCGGTTGCATGTGGCTCCTCCAGCGGTATGCCGTTGCTTGACTCTACCAACCTGCTTTCCACTCCCCATCCTGCCTGAGGCAAGGCGGCGGGCTCAATGGAAAAAATGTAAGCCATCCGTGCGCACCCGGGCGACTACGGCGAAGCCGCGCAGAGTGAGGCTCATCTCACTCCCTATCCTCGCTCTGGCTTCTGGGCGCTTACCCAAGCGCCACCTGGGCCCGCACCCGCTAAACTGAGGCAAGCAGAGGAGCTTCGTCAGGGTGGGTGGAGCAGGGGGAGCGGGCGATGAACTACGAACAGGTAGTGGCGAGTCTGTGGCGTCATGGTAGTGGGCAAGCGACCGATCGAGCCGCTCGGCTGAACGAACTCATTCGCTATGCCACCCTAGCCCCTTCCGGGCACAACACCCAGTGCTGGCGCTTCAGAGTCGCGGATGAGGCCATCACCATCCTGCCGGATCTTAGCCGGCGCACCCCGGTGGTCGATCCGGACGCCCACCATCTCTACGTCTCGCTGGGATGCGCGGCCGAGAACCTGAGCCTGGCGGCGCGGGCACTCGGCATGCAGGGCGAGGTCACGTTTCATGCCGAAGGCGACGGAGAAGTACGCGTGACGCTAGCACCCTGCCAGCCGGAGCGCTCCTCGCTGTTCGAGGCGATCCCGGCGCGGCAGTGCACCCGCACCGACTACGATGGCGCACCCGTTACCGACCAGGAGCTCTACCTGCTCCAGGGGGCCGGAACCGGAAATGGGGTCTCCATCAGCCTGCTGACCGAGCGACCGGCGATAGAGCAGGTGCTGGCCTTCGTGCTTCTGGCCAACAGCTTACAGATCCGTAGCCGGGCCTTCCGGCAGGAGCTCGAGGCCTGGATCCGTTTTGGCGAACGCGAGGCGCTCCTGAGTGGAGATGGACTATTCGCGCGTGCCATGGGCAGTCCCACCACACCGCGGTGGCTGGGCCGGTGGTTATTCCGCGCGCTGCTACGCCAAGGCTCCGAGAATGCCAAACTCGCCCGGCAAATACGCAGCTCCGCCGGCATTGCCGTGTTCATCTCCGAAGCCGACGACAGGGCTCACTGGGTGGAAGCCGGGCGCTGCTATCAGCGTTTCGCTCTGCAGGCGACGGCACTCGGTATCTGCAACGCCTTCATCAACCAGCCAGTCGAAGAGACGAGCATACGCCCGGCGTTCGCCGAAGCCTTGGGTATCGTCGGTGGGCGCCCCGACCTGGTGGTGCGGTTCGGCCGGGGCAGGGCGATGCCGCGCTCTCTGCGCAGGCCGGTGGAGGCGGTCCTTGTCCCATGACCCTGCAAACAGATCTCGCTTTGGCCTGTGAGCCGAATTACTCGTCTATTCGGCTCATGCGGTGAGCCGAATAATTCCGCCATTCGGCTCACCGGAGCATGCCGGCAGGAGTGTGCTTGGCTTTACTTCCAGCCCAGATGCCTCCATATCCTCGTCAATTCCACTTATCCCGGAGCCCAGCCATGTCCGATTCCCTGCATCTGGCCTGCCCCCACTGCCTGGCCATCAACCGCGTGGTCACGGCGCGTCTGCCCGCCTCGCGCTGCGGCAAGTGCAAGCAGGCAATGTTCAGCGGGGCGCCGCTGGAGCTCACCAGCGCCAACTACGCGGCGCTGATCGAGCGCAGCGAGCTGCCGGTGGTAGTGGACTTCTGGGCCAGCTGGTGCGGCCCCTGCAAGATGATGGCGCCGGTCTTTGCCCAGACCGCTGCCGAACTGGAGCCGCGCATCCGCTTCGCCAAGCTCGACACCGAGGCGGAACCGAGCTTGGCCGGGCGCTTCGGCATTCGCAGCATTCCCACGCTGATCGTGTTCAAGCAGGGACGTGAGATCGCCCGCCAGGCCGGGCTGATGCAGGGCTCACAGCTCAAGCGCTGGCTGGATCCACATCTCATCTAAGCCAGACCAATGTTGGCCTTGGTTGACCCTTGAGCCGAATGAGATAACAATTCGGCTCACCCAGTCATGCAGGGTCCCGCCATAAACGATTCAACCACGACGCCACTCTGGATTTGGTGGCAACCCGACTGGCACGCTTTTCACTTCGGCACTCCCTTATAGTATGGTGATGGCCGCCTGGTTCGCGCCATGGCCGACCAGCCGTCGACAACGGCGCGCGACTAAGGGTTTTCTGAGATCCCCCCTAGATGGACCGATCAACCTTCTTTAGATCTCCTCACGCTGACGCTACGCTTACGGTACATGGTCCAGATCGGTAGCAAGAGGAGCAACCCGGTGAGAGCGAGGAAGGCGGCACTTGAGTTATCGTCAAATCTGGTGGATGGCGATCAGGCCGCATTCCTGTCTGATTGATCAACCACTTGCTCCCCGTCCTGGAACTTGACGTTGCTGACGACCAGTTCCAGCTTCTGGAAGTG
>NZ_JABFTW010000031.1:0-42352 GCF_021404355.1 Halomonas sp. MCCC 1A11062 | reverse complement strand
CACTTCCAGAAGCTGGAACTGGTCGTCAGCAACGTCAAGTTCCAGGACGGGGAGCAAGTGGTTGATCAATCAGACAGGAATGCGGCCTGATCGCCATCCACCAGATTTGACGATAACTCCCCCAACAGGCCCAACAGCACTGCGGCGCCGGCCTGTAATCCGTTTATGCAACGTGTCATTTATTATTCTCCTTATCGGGTGTGGACTTGGACCCCTAGACGTGTGGGGGTCAGTAGCCGCCCGCTATGGTCAATGAACACGGATCCTTGAAGCGGCGCAGCAGCGCGTCCGTTGCGCTGGCCAGCAGCGAGGTATCGGTTCCCACCGCCAGGAACATACAGCCGGCAGCGAGATGCTCATGAGCCAGCTCCTCGTTGACGGTGAGCGCTCCGGCGGACTTGCCTGTCGCCCGGATACGCTTGAAAGCGTCCAGTAATGCTGCGTTCACCGCCGCATGGCCGACCTGGCCGAGATACCCCATGTCCGCAGCCAGATCGGCGGCACCAATAAAGATTCCATCAACGCCTTCCACCGTCGCAATCTCTTCCAGGTTGTCGAGCCCGGCACGGCTTTCTACCTGCAGCAGAAGGCACAGTTCCTCATGACAACAGTGAACGTAGTCCGGCACTCGCCCCCAGCGCGACGCCCGCGCCAGGCCGGCGCCCACGCCGCGACGCCCATGCGGTGGATAGCGGGTGGCCTCGACGATACGGCGTGCCTGGTCGCGGCTTTCCACCATCGGCACCAGCAGGGTCTGTACACCGATGTCGAGTAACGGCTTGAGGGTGTCGGCATCGCCGTTTATCGGCCGCACCACCGGATGGGTGGCGTAGGGAGCCACCGCCTGCAGCTGCGCCAGGATCGAACGTACGTCGTTGGGGCCGTGCTCCCCATCGATCAGCAGCCAGTCGAAGCCGGCGGAGGCGGCGATTTCGGCGCCGTAGGCGTCAGCCAGAGCGCACCACAAACCGATCTGATGGCGACCCTCTGCAAGGGCTTGCTTGAAACCGTTCATCGGAAGTTTCATGACGCCTCCTCTAGACGAAGCGCAGGCCGATAGCTCCCAGCGTGCCGTAGTCCACGTGGAAGGTGTCGCCAGCGGATGCCGCCACCGGGCGGGTAAATGAACCGGCCAGCACGATTTCCCCGGCCTTCAGGGTGACGTCGTAGGGGGCCAGCTTGTTGGCCAGCCAGGCGATGCCCTTGGCGGGGTGGCCGAGCACACCGGCGGCCACGCCGGTTTCCTCCACCAGGCCGTTGCGGCTGCACACCGCTGCGCTCCAGCGCAGGTCGGTGTCGAATGGGCGGATGGGGCGGCCGCCCAGCACTAGGCCGGCGTTTGCGGCATTGTCGGAAATGGTATCGAACACCTTGCGCGGTGCACCGGTGGCCGGATCCACTTGGCGCACACGGGCATCGATGATTTCGAGTGCCGGAATCACGTATTCAGTCGCGCGCATCACGTCCAGTACGGTGCAGTCGGGGCCAGTCAGGTCCCGGGCGAGTATGAACGCCAACTCGACTTCCAGGCGCGGCACGATGAACCGCTCCACAGGGATCTCGGCGTTATCCTCGAAGAACATGTCGTCGAGCAGTACGCCGTAGTCCGGCTCGTCGATGCGTGCGGACAACTGCATTGCCCGGGAGGTGAGGCCGATCTTGTGACCCATCACGCGCTGGCCACGTGCCACCTTCATATCGACCCAGGAACGCTGGATGGCGTAAGCGTCTTCGAAGCCCAGTTCCGGATACTGTAGGGTCAGGTGATCGATCTGGGTGCGTTCGTTTTCGGCGCGGTCGAGCCGTTTGGCCGCAGTGCGGATGGCGTCGTCGCTGAGCATCACGGTCTCCTTGCGATTATCGTGTTGTATAGGGCGCCGATGCTCTCGATCTCGGTGACCACCTCGTCGCCGGGCATCACATTGACGGTGCCTTTGGGAGTGCCGGTGAGGATCAGGTCGCCTGGCTGCAAGGTCATGAAGCTGCTGAAGTACTCGATCAAGAAGGGTACGTCGAAGAGCATGTCTCTGGTGGAGCCCTCCTGAGTGGTGACGCCGTTGACTCGGGTGGTCAGGCGCAGGTCCATGGGGTCGGGAATATCTGCCGCGTCTACCAGCCATGGGCCGATGGGAGTGCAATTGTCGCGGCTCTTGATACGGAAATTGGGCCGATAGAAGCCTTCAAGATAGTTACGTACTGCATAGTCGTTGGCCACCGTGTAGCCGGCGATATAATCGTAGGCGTCGGCCTTGGCTACGTTGCGTGCCGGCCTGCCCAACACGACTGCCAGCTCACACTCGTAGTGCATGTTGCTGGCATCGTCCGGGCGCGGTGTGAAGGCGCGATGGCCCACTAGGGTGTTGGCCCCCTTGAGGAACACCATGGGCTCATCCGGCGTCTGGGAGGCGATTTCCGCGGCATGGTCCGCGTAGTTCAAGCCCAGCGCCAGGATCGTGCCTGGCGTCACCGGAGGCAGCCACACCACCTCGGTTTCCGACACACGACGGCCATCCGCCAGACGCACCATCCCGCTATCTTCCCAGGCCTGCTGGACCCGGCCTTCATAGGCGATCCGTGCGTACTTCATGCGGCTTGCTCCCCTTCGCGTACCAGAGGACTCTCCAGGCGGCCCAAACCGTCGATTTCAATTGCCACGACATCGCCGACACTTGCCAGCGGCGCACTCGGGGAGACGCCGGCAAGAATCAGGTCGCCGGGATAAAGGCTGGTAAAATCGGAAATCTCGGCGAGCAGCGTGGCCACCGGCCGCACCAGTTGATCGAGACGAAACTCATGTCTGCACTCGTCATTCACATAGGTGCGAACGGTGAAAGTGGCTGGATCCGGGAGGTCGGAGGCGCTCACCAGCCAGGGACCGATAGGGCAGAACCCATCACGGCACTTATGCTTAAGTGGCTGCCGGAACAGGCTGTCGTGGGGCACGGTGATGTCGTTGACCAACGTGTAGCCGGCGATGGCCTCAAGGGCCTGCTCCGCATTGGAACGGGTCAGGCTTGTTTTGATCACGATGCCCAGGGCCGCGCCCACTCGCACCTGATCCACATCGTTGGGGATTGGTACTGGCTGGCCGGCGGCGATATGGGTGTTGGGAGTCTTCACGTACAGCACGGGGCCGGTAGGCACTCCATTATAAGGTGCCTCATAGATGGCATCGCCAAGCCGCTCCAGTTCTTCCCGGACGTTGAGCAAGCAGCCGTAGACGGAGCCGCTCAGTAAGGGCCCACCTGGGCGCAGGATATCGGATGTCATGGTCTCTCCTGAAAGATGGGTCTAGTGGTGGCGGGCCTGAACTTCGCCAAGCCGTTTGGCGATCAATTCGGCCTGGTGGCGGATTAGCGGTATCAGGCTGGCCAGCCGCTCTGGGCTGAGGCGGTCGGCCAAGGCGGACACCGCCACCGAAGCCACCAGCTGTTGGTTGGCGTCGAATATCGGCAGCGCCAGTGCCCGTGTGCCAGGCACGACGCCCACCTGACTGTAGGCATATCCCAGAGAACGGGTTTCGTTAATGCGCCGACGTACCTCGCTCAGGTCCAGACCATGGCTGGCGAGACGCTGCTCGTTCCCGAGGATGACTTCTTCGCTATCGTCCGGGTCGGCGAAGGCCAGCAGCACCAGGCCGGAGACGCTTACGCCGAGAGGCCGGCGTGCGCCCACCTCGATGGACAGCACCTTGACCGGATAACTTCCCGTCTTGCGATCGACACAGATGGAATCGAACCCACTGCGGATGGTCAGGAAGACGCTGTCACCACACTGCTCGGCAATGTGGCGCAGGTAGGGTTCAGCCACGGACTTCACCGGCACTCGGGCGGCTCGCGACATTCCTAGCAGGGAGACCTCCGGGCCAACCATGTAGCGCCGCGTGTTCGGGTCCTGTTCCACCGCCCCTTCCTCGATCAGGGTGCGCAGGATGCGATGCACCGTGGGCCGGTTGAGGCCGGTTTCGCGGACGATATCGGTGATGCGTACGCCATGCTCCTGGCCGGTAGCGAGTATGCGGAGAATCGCCAACGCTCGCCGGATGCTGCGTGCGCCCAAGGTTTTGCCGCCCTCGGCCATGTCGTCGGAGACAGTATCCGAGTCGACTTCAGGCGGAAGGATGGCGTCGTCATGGCTCATTGTTGGGCCTCGATGATGGTCTTGGGTGTCTGTGCCACCGGCTTGAGCTGACGAACCTCCCCCAGGGTGGCGTAGTTGGCCCCGGCGATGCGACACACAGGCTGCAAGGCGAGGGTATCGATGCGGCCGTCTTGGTAGAGTCTGTCCTGAACATAGACCTGGCAGACCTGGCCCACGAAGAACTCGGCGCCGGTATCGCCGTAAGCGGTGACGCTGTGCAAGCGGCACTCCAGGCTGATCGGCACCATTTCCAGGCGCGGCGGGGCGACGGTTTCCGATGGCAGCACCGTCAGCCCGAGGCTTGCCACCTCGCTTTCATGTGCATCATATTCCACCGCGCTGGCATGGACGGCTTCCACCATGGACCAGTCGGCGATATTGATCACGAACTCCTCCATCATGCGGATGTTGCGTGCCGTGTCCTTTTCGAGACCGGCTTTCCGACCGATGTTGACGCCTACCAGCAGTGGGCTGTTGGAGACGAAAGTGAAGCAGCTGAAAGGTGCCAGATTGACCACGCCCTCCTGGGATTGGCTAGTGATCCAGGCAATTGGCCGGGGTACCACTATGCCGCTGATCAAGCGGTAGCATTCCTGTGGTGAGAGAAGGATGGTATCTATTTTCATTAGCAATTCTTCACGTAGCCGATTGGAAAAAGGAATGACTGGAAGCTAATCGTAGTGTTTGCGAGTGGTCAACAAAACGCTGACGAAAATGTCCACCATATGGACTACTAGTCGAGTTCAGCTGAATAAGTCTCTTCTCAACTCACTGATACTTTATGTTTTTATCGGGAGAAGGTGGATGGCACTGATTCAGCATGGTCTGATGAGTCCATCAGTTGGACTTAATCGAGCCGCCAGGGTTGAAGGCGAAGTAGGAGATTTAGGAAAGTAAAGATGCTGCTTCGAGGTGGGTCGCCCGCCCGAAGTCGAACGACATAAGCGTCGTCAATTTAGGAGAATAAAAAAATGCGCCTGCTCAAACCCATAGCTCTGCTCTTGTTTTTGTTGTGCCTGGCCAGCGGAGCCCAGGCATCCTGGCCAGAGAAGCCCGTACACCTGATCGTGCCTTATCCCCCGGGCGGTAACGTCGATGTCGCTGCTCGCATCGTTGCCGAAGGTCTGGGGACGGAGTTTGGACAGCCATTCGTGGTGGAGAACCGGCCCGGGGCTGGTGGCATGATTGCTGCGAACCATGTAGTCAATTCCGATAACGACGGCTACACGCTATTCGTGGCACCCAACGGACCGGTGCTATTCAGTCCGCTGCTGTTTCGCCAGGAGAACTATTTCTGGAGAGATGATTTTACGCCTATCGGATCCATTTCCTTCGTGCCCCTCGTGTTGCAGGTACACCCAGAGTTGGGTGTGGACACCGCCGAGGAGCTCTTCGAAAGAGCCAAGGCTCACCCTGGCGAGCTGACCATGGCCTCCCCCGGCGCCGGCACACAGAATCATCTCATCAGTGAGATGATGCAGCGCATGCTGGAGACCGAGTGGCTCACGGTGCATTACAGCGGCAATGCTCCAGCCACCACGGACCTGCTTGGCGGCAGGGTGGATTTCAACTTCGATCAGTACACCGTAGCCAAGCAGTACATCACCAGCGGTAAACTAAATGCTTTGGCCGTTTCCTCTCCTGAACGCCTGCCTTCCCTGCCGGATGTTCCCACCCTCGAGGAGCTGGGCTATTCCGAAGCGGTGACGGAAACCTTTACCGGACTGTTCGGCCCGGCGGGTGTGCCTGCGGAAATTGTCGAGAAACTCAATACGGCCCTGGAGACGGTTCTCAGCGATCCGGAGGTGGCGGCCCGGTTCGATAACGCTGGCGCCGAGGCTCGACCCATGGAAGTCGACGAGTTCAAGGAATTCCTTAATGAGCAGTACGAACGCTGGTCTTCCCTGATTCGCAGCGCTGATATCCGGCTCTAAGGAGAGGCAACCTGCATGTCACGACGTAAAAGCGTCCACAGCACCGGTTTTCAGCACGCCAACCCGATTCCGGCTGCAAGTCGGGTCGGGGGCCTGCTGGCCAGCGGCGTTATCAACGGAACTGATCCGGAAACCGGGGAGCTGGGGGCCGACCTGGCGACCCAATGCGCATACATGTTCCGCCATGTGCGCAGTATTGTCGAAGCCGCTGGTGGGAGCACGGAGGACATTCTGAAGATGACGGTTTGGCTTCAGGACCGCTCACAGCGCGATGCCCTGAATGCTGAATGGCTGAAGATGTTCCCGGACCCAGACTCCAGGCCCGCACGGCACTCCATTCAGAACCCGGTCGAGTCGAAGTTTCTGATTCAGTGTGACGTGCTCGCTGTGATCGGCCAACCGGACGATCTCTGATTTATCCACCCCTGGCCGCGCCCGGTGCGATGAAATGACTCGATAACGGCAGGAGCTACCATGCCTGAGTATTACCCTTTCAATCCGGAACCTCGCGCGGCCCAGCAGTCGCCCCCGGTGAACAGTTGCGACGCCCAATTTCATGTGTTCGGCCCAACGGATGTCTATCCGCCGCGCCCGGAAGCGCCGTTCAACATGCCGTCGGCGACCATTGGAGCGGCGCTGAAGATGCACCGTGCTCTGGGTATCGAGCGTGGCATCATCGTCCAGGCCACCACCTATGGCGCCGACCACAGCGTTATCCTCGATGCCCTCAAGCAGGCCGGCCCCAATTATCGTGGCTGTGCCAATGCCATCGTGCTCAAGGAGCGTGAGGAGGCTTACATCGAGGCGCTTCACAGCGCGGGTGTACGCGGTGCGCGGTTCACCTTTCGCAAGGAACTGGGCGTTGGCCTGTCGTCGAAGGAGTTTCGGCTCGCCGCAGATCGCCTCAGAGAACTGGGCTGGTACATGAAAATCCAGCCGGAGAAAAATGGCATCCTGGAAAGTGTCGAGCTCTACGAAAACATAACTACCCCAGTGCTCATCGATCACTTGGGGCGGGCAGATGCCGACTTGGGCGTGGACGACCCCAATGTCCAAAAGACCATTGAGCTGCTCAAGAAAGGCAATTTCTGGGTGATGCTTTCGTTGGGAGAAAAAATTTCTACTCAAGGCCCCCCCTGGGATGACGTACTGCCGATCGCTCGCGCTTATATCGATGCCGCCCCTGATCGTGTGGTGTGGGCCAGTGATTGGCCACACCCGCTTTCCAAGTCGCCGCCGCCCAACGATGCTGAATTGCTCGAGCTGCTTTACCGCTACGCACCCGGAGAGGTAGAGCGACAGAAAATCCTGGTCGACAATCCAGCGGAGCTCTTTGGTTTCGGACGTTGAACCACCCGCTCGCTTGAACCGATGGCGCCGGTCTTCGCCCAGACCGCCGCCGAGCTGGAGCCGCGCATCCGCTTCGCCAAGCTCGACACCGAGGCAGAGCCGGGCCTGGCCGGGCGCTTCGGCATTCGCAGCATTCCCACTCTGATCGTGTTCAAGGAGGGGCGTGAGATCGCTCGCCAGGCCGGGTTGATGCAGGGCTCACAGCTCAAGCGCTGGCTCGAGCCTTTCCTGGTTTGAAGCCCACCAGGTCAGCGATCCAACAGCCCCTCGGCGAGAGCCTCGCCAAGCCGGTCCACGGCGGCGGCCAGCTTCTCGTCGATGACGTGCAGATACTCCGTCCAGTCATTCACGTGGTGTAGCTCCGCCTTGCCGTCCGAGATGCCGCGCAGCACCACCAGCGGCACGTTGAAGCGCATGCAGGCGCGCAGGCAGGCGTAGCTCTCCATGTCCACCATATCCGCAGCGATGGCGGCATAGGCTTCGCCCGAGACGATATTGGCGCCGGTGGAAAGCGTGGCCTCACGAATGCCGGGAATGCGCAGCGGTAGGGGAACGATCGCCGGCAGGTCGAGGAAGGGCGTGGTGCCCTTCTCGAAGCCCAGCGGTGAGGCGTCCATGTCGCGGTAGGCGACGGACGTGGCCTGATAGATCTCAGTCTGCTCCAGCACCCGGCTGCCCGCCGAGCCCAGCGACACCACCAGGTCCGGCAGGTGCCCCTGTTGAGCAAGAGCGGCCAGGGCCGCGGTGAGCTCCACCGCTGCCTCCACCGGGCCAACGCCGGTCATGAACGGCGCAAAACGCTGCTTGAGATGCGGGCCATATTCGGCCTCGGCCGCCATGGCGAACAGCACCTGGCGGCCGCCCAGTGTGGTCAGCGCCGGAGGCGTACGCCGTGCCGCGCTCATGCTTCGATCCTCATCCGCGCCTCAGGCATCGCCATCGTTGCCGACCGTCTGGATGACCTCGAACCCTTCGAAGTTCGGCGGGCCCAGGTAGAGCCCCTCGCGCTTGCTCTGGCCGGCGTTGGCGTGGGCCTTGCGGAATGCCTCGGAGTGGGTCCAGGCCTCGAAGTCATCCCGCGAGCGCCAGATGGTGTGCGAGGCGTAGAGCACGTGGTCTTCCTTCTCGGGGCCGCGCAGCATATGGAACTCGACGAAGCCGGGCAGGCCCTGCAGGTGGGTCTCCCGCTCCAGCCAGATCTGCTCGAACTCTTCCACTCGCTCGGGATTGACCCGAAAACGGTTCATGGCGATGAACACGACAATGCTCCTTGTGGTCAGCGGCTGATGGTCACCGAAAGACGATGACATCGACGCCGACAGGGGGCAAGCGTAGGGTGTACTCCATACCATTGGCGAGCGTGGCGGCCGATAGCGAAACGGGTATGGTAAGCGAAAGCCACCGGGAGAAGAGGCCGATGCACCAGGGAAGCTGCCTGTGCGGGAAAGTGAAATATGAATACCGTGGCGAGATCGACGAAGTCTCCATGTGCCACTGCAAGCAGTGCCAGAAGGCCCAGGGTTCGGCCTTCGTCGCCGTGGCGCCGATCCGCTCGGCCGAGTTTTGCATCACCCAGGGCGCGGCATACCTCAAGGAGTATCGCGCCACGCCGGGCAAGGTACGGGTGTTCTGCGCCGAGTGCGGCAGCCCGCTCTACAGCGCCCGCGACGACCTGCCCGAGGCCAAGCGGCTGCGCCTCGGCACCCTGGATACCCCGGTATCGCCCAGCAAACGCTACCACGCCTGGGTCTCGTCCAAGGCCGAGTGGTACGAGCTTGCCGATGATCTGCCGCGTTATCCGCAAGCGGCGCCGAAGCGCTGATCCTTACCGGTAGCCTGGCGTCGTCTGTTGGGTTGCCCTGGGTTATTGGCTACGCTCAGAGGACTTTGTCACCACCGAGAACAACGACATGGCTCGCAGAACGCTTGGTTCCGTTTTCCTGGCAGCCGTGCTGTACCACCCCTACGCCGCCCTCGCGCTGCCGGCAGGGGAAGGTCGGGAGACGGTCGAAGCCGTCTGCGCTGCCTGTCACGGCGTCAACCTGATCGAGCGCAGCTCAGGGTACACCCATGAGGAGTGGGACTTCCTCGTCTCCACCATGATCGACCTGTCGGACGCCCCCGAGCGGCAGGAAGAGATCCTCGGCTATCTCGCCGAGCACTTCCCGCCCAGCGATAATCGGGCCGCAACGCCCGCCGATGGCCCGCTGAGCATCCAGTTCGAAGAGTGGAAGGTGCCCACGCTGGGGCAGCGCTCTCGCGACCCGGTCGAAGCGCCGGACGGCAGCATCTGGTGGGTAGGGCAGTGGCTGGACATCCTCGGCCGACTCGACCCCGAAACGGGCGAGATGGAGGAGTTCGAGCTGCCCTCGGGCGCAAGGCCCCACTCGGTCAACATCGGCCCCGACGGCGCAGCTTGGTACACCGGCAACCGCAACGCCACCATGGGGCGATTCGACCCGCAAACCGGTGAGATCACCGAATATCCCATGCCCGACGAGGCCGCTCGCGATCCACACACCGCCGAGTTCACCGAGAACGGCATCCTCTGGTTCACCCTGCAGCAGAGCAACATGATCGGCCGCTTGGATCCGGAAACTGGAGACGTGCAATTGGCCACCAGTCCGCGTGAAGGCTCGCGGCCCTATGGGCTGAAGATCGCCTCGGATGGCACCGTCTGGGCCTCCTGCAATGGGGCGAACTGCCTGCTGCGCGTCGACCCCGAATCGATGGAAGTGAGCGAGATCGCCTTGCCCGAGGCCGGCACCACGGTACGTCGACTCGATATCGACGAAGACGACATCATCTGGTGGGTCAATTCCGGGCTGGGCCGGCTGGGGCGTTACGACCCCGAAAGCGGCGACATCCAGGAGTGGGACTCGCCCAGCGGCCCGGACGCCCATCCCTATGCCATCGCCGTGTTCGACGGAGCGGTCTGGTACAACGAAAGCGGCGTGCGGCCGGACATGCTGGTGCGCTTCGATCCCGAGGCGGAATCCTTCCAGAGCTGGCCGATCCCCTCAAGCCCGGTACATGCCGGCATCCTGCGCCACATGCGCACCACCCTCGACGGCGAAGCCCTGCTGATCCATCAGAGCGGCACCAACCACATCGGCAGGGTGACCGTGGGAGGCAGAGATCCGAGATAGGCAGGCCCTTATCTCAAGCCGGCCGTCTCGAGACTCGCCTGGCGCAGTGCTTTGGGCGGTTGGGCGCCCGGTGTTCTGTGCCGAATGCGGCAGCCTGCTCCGGACAGGCTGGCGACACTTGCCAGGTCATGTGGTTGCTGTAAAGGTAGTGTAAACCTCGCCGCGGGTGATCGCATGACAGTTGAACCGCCTCAGCAGACGCAGCAATCCTTCCACGATGGCCTGATGGGGCATCCGCTGATTCGCGAGCTGTGGAATCACTTCCCCGAGAACATGTTCCTGGTACGTGTGGAAGAGGACGGCCACTTCATACTCGAGGCAGCCAACCCGGCGCAGGTCGATACCATTGGCCGTGAGTGCCTGGGCCAGCCGCTGTCGGCATTCTTGCCTGCTGCTACGGCTGAGTCGATCTATGCGCGCTACCGTGAATGCGTGGCGCGGAACAAGCCGATGCGCTATCAAGAACATGCCGCCTTCTTCGATGAGCATGGCAACGAGCAGTACGGCTACTGGCTGACGCTGATCGTGCCGCTGCACAATGCTGACGACGACCCGCAGCGCGTCACCCATCTTTTCGGCATCTCTCAGGACGTGACCGAACTGCATCAGGCCCGGGATGCGATGGAGCGGCACAACCAGGTGCTGGAAGCGCGCGTGGAGCAACGTACCGCTGAGTTGCAGCACGCCAACCGCGAGCTCAGGCTGCTCAACGGCCAGCTCAAGGAGATGGCCACCCGCGACTTTCTTACCGGCTGCTATAACCGCCGGCATATCGAGACCCTGGGCCAGCGCGAAATCGAGCGGGCATGGCGCTATGGCACCGCGCTCAGCGTGTTGATGATCGACCTGGACGCCTTCAAGCAGGTCAACGATACCCAAGGCCACGAGGCAGGGGATACCGCGCTCAAACGGGTTGCCGCGAGCCTGCAGAGCGCCTTGCGTGCAAACGACCTGCTGGGCCGCTTCGGCGGCGATGAATTCTTGATCCTGCTACCCGAGAGCAGCAACGACGACGCCCGTGCCACCGCCGAGCGCCTGCAGCAACAGACACACGAGCTGACCGCCATCTCGATCAGCGTGGGGATTGCCACTCTGCGCCGCGATGACAGCCTGGAAAGCCTCGCCGCCCGCGCTGACCAGCAGCTACTCGCCGCCAAGCGGGAGTATCATCGAGAAGCGTCTGATTAACGCATTCCACGAGAAGGTGACTGCCTCTGAAGGCTGAAACGGGAACGCCAGCGGAGCGAAGGAGCAGGCGAATGGCATACCTGGCAGCGGCCGTAACCCTGCCGCTGGCGCTGCTACTCACCGGCGTGCTGGCCATGCAGGCCTGGCGCCTGGCCGATAACCGTGCGATGGATAATTCCTGGGCATGGCTGCAAGCCCAGGCGCCTGCCACCGTCGAAGCGTTCGATCCCGCCATGGTGGAAGGCCTTCCCGACGCCGCCAGGCGTTACTTCCTCTACACCATCGCCCCAGGTACGCCGCTTCATCTCGTCAGTGAAATCCATATGACGGGGGAAATTGGCCTCGGTAGCAAGGAAGCACCCGGCTATCGCCCCATGCGGGCCCGCCAGATACTCGCCCCGCCACACGGCTTCATTTGGCGGCTCGAACGAGCCGGCGCCGGCCTGATGCAAATGAGCGGCTCGGACGGCATGGCGAACGGCCGTTCCTGGACGCGCTTCTGGCTCAACGGCACGCTGCCTGTCGCCAGGGCCGGGGGCGACGACAACCACCTACGCGCCTCGTTCGGCCGAGCGGTGGCGGAAGCCGCCTTCTGGGCACCGGCAGCGCTGCTGCCCCAGCACGAAGTGCGCTTGGAAGAGGCCGGAGTGCGCTGGGAAGAGATCGGCGAGCCCAATCTGGCGCGTGCGATCATCACCCGCGGCACGCTGGAACAAGCCATCGAAATCGCCGTGGACGAGAATGGCCAACCGCGCTGGGTACAGTTCCAGCGCTGGAGCAACGCCAACCCCGAGAAGGAGTGGCGGCTCCAGCCCTTCGGCGGCTACCTGGGCGACTTCCAAAACTTCGAAGGCTACACCCTGCCCACCAAGGTCGAGGCGGGCAATCACTTCGGCACCGAGGCGTACTTTCCTTTCTTTCGGGTGAGGGTTGGAGAGGTGCGGTTTCCGGTGTCGTAGTGCTCGATGGCACTAGGCAAGATTAGCGAGATGCTCAAGGGTTTCAAAATACTACTGGACCAGTCGAATGATTGTCATGGCCTGGGCATTTGGGCTTGGCGCTCATCTGCCAATGCGTCGAAGCTCTAGACGAGTTCCTCGAAAATGTTACGGCCCATGATTATGTCCTCGCGTTGATTTCCGCATCCAGCCGCTGTCTCAAGGTCTTGCGCTGGGCTGGCGTGAGGTCATCCTGTGATCCATGCGGCAACCTATCCCTAAAGCAGTCCTAGGTCGCCACCCATGCTAGGCTAAGCCATGGGCTGCCATAGTTATCGGGTTGCCGAAGGCTCAACGTTGCTGAAGTAGCGCAAAATGGACAGAACCGAGACGTTACAGCTGTTGCGAGAACACCTGCCGTCGCTATCCAGCGAGTATGGCGCCACCTCGTTGGCTCTTTTTGGTTCCATGTCGCGCGATGAGGCTCGCTACGACAGCGACATCGACATTCTTGTGGGCTTCGACGGCCCGGCTACCTCGGCGCGTTATTTCGGGGTGCAGTTCTACCTGGAGGATCTGCTAGGCCATCCTATGGGTCTTGTGACTGATAAGGCGCTGCGCCCTAGCTAAGACCCTATGTGGAGCGTGAGGCGATACCCGACAGCCCTTCGAGGGGGCTGCTCAAGCGCGGATTTTAGGTGAAGCGACCGAAAGCGTGAGCCCGGGATGGCGGCTATCGCTGGAAGAACGTTAGCTCTAGGGGCTATTCGAAAGCGACCCTTTCAAACACCTCGCTTAGAGAGTTTACTACCGGAAGTTCGGGGGCGGCAGCGCGTGTCGAATTACTAGGGCGTATCAAGAAGCCGTGGTGAGCGAGCCGGAGCATATTCAAGTCGTTATATGCATCTCCGACAGCAAGGACTTTAGCACCTTCCGTCAGCGCTTGTGCCACATGAGTTTCCTTACCTTGCCTGTTGAAATAGACGCAGTGATCGACATAGCCTGCTGGATCGATGTTGAATCGGTGACACTTTATTTTGGGGCTGCCCAGTGTGTTGAGAATAGGTCCTATAAGCTCGTGAAAGCAATCGGAAATTATAGACACGTCATACTCTTTCTGAAGCCGATGAAGGAACTCTTGTGCATCAGGAAATGGAGTGATGTTCGCGGTAATCGACTGCAAGGTAGCCAATGTCAGACTATTCCGTCTGAGTGTCTCGATGCGAGTCCGCATTAATTCAGGGTAGTTTGGAAATTCCCGAGTTGTAAGCGATAACGATGCTATGCCCGTTTCTTGGGCAATGTGTGGCCATAGCTCAGGAATCAGCACACCTTCTAGGTCTATGCAGGCAATTTTCATGATAAATCCTCTTTTAAGGGGCGATATTAGCGAAAACTAGAGAGAGTCCTAACCCTATCAGTGCGGTTCCAATACTTTTGTCAACGAAATTCTGTTTATCTAACATGATGCGACGTAGTGCTTTTGCTGAGAAAAAATATGCGACGATACTGAACCACATCCAGTGCGATATTGAAATAAAAAGGCCGTATGCGAAGCTGCTGGTTAATGAGCTTTCTACATTCACCACCTGGGTGTACGTGGCGACCACAAAAAGCATAGTTTTTGGATTTAGGGCATTGGTGAGAAATCCCATGCGAAAAGCACCGAAAATTGTAGGTGAATTTTTTGATCCAGTTTCTAGTTTAAGTTTTGGTTTATTTGTTAATGATTTTATCCCGAGAAAAATCAAATAGCCTGCGCCTAAGATTTTCATGGAGAAAAATAATAATGGTGTGCTTGTGATGACTACAGATATGCCAAGTACTGTATACAGTACGTGGACTTGAACGCCACATGCGATACCCATGGCAGTTATTAGTCCCGCGCGCCGGCCAAATGCATAGCTATTACGCGTAACCATTGCAAAATCAGGTCCGGGGCTTATGACAGCGAGAATGGTGATAGCTGCTACAGCTATGAGTTCATTCATCTAATTTTCCCTATGAAAAAGGCACGAATGTTTCCGTGCCTATTGGGTTCAGTTTTTCAGCACTTGCTAAAAGTAATGACCAGCACATCACGGTATCCAGGGTTGTTTTTATCAAGATTGATGATGGGGGTTACTCCATGCATGACGCGTTCGTCATTTACAATGGCAGCTTCGAATGGGGTAGCTAACGTATAGCTAGATAGACGTTTTTTATCTAGATTGTAGATTGAAGTTTCTCCATTAACCACGTTGATACGGTTCACTAGCATCATGAAGACAAAATTCACACCGTCTCGATGGATTCCTTCTGGTGTCGGGGACGCCCGGGTATGGGACGCATCAATGCGAAATTGGTGAACCTCGATATGCCACGCGTAGTAAGGAGCAAGGCGAGTGAAACATGCGCAGCAGAATTCCAGAGCGGCAATCATTACTTTATTAGAGATTATTGCGTCTTCAATGTGAGCGAAGTCTCTTGCGATGCCACCGTTTAAAGTGTTGTAGTCAGTGCTTTGATAATGAGGCTGGTGTGCTTCCAGTCGTGCAGTGTTGCCAGAAGGAACGGCACTATAGGTTGCGTGCCTCCGGTACCGGTAGGTGCCGCCGTCTCTCATATACGAGTCTTGTTGAAGCCGATTCCAGCTATCTTGGAATGCTTTCCAATCTTCTAATGATGTCTCATCGACCGAGTACAAAAGATCTTGCATCTTTTTCGCTGTAAGAAAACAGTAGTCTTTCTGTGCTAGTAATTTGCACAGATTATCGATCGGCGGCTGCGCCGGTGCAAAGCTCCTCACTTCGGCCGCAATGGGTGAATTTTCAACGAAGCTTTTCATGGGATCCCTCCATACAGTGAGCGACGGTCGCTGGATGTAGCGACAAGAGGATTATTGGGGGGCTTGCAGGAAGAAGAAAAGCGATTTATATTGTCAAAAATTCGATAGTTTTTGTCGAGGAAATAATGAAGCTTCCACCATTAGGTGCATTTCGGTTCTTCGACGTTGCAGCTCAGACTCAGAGTTTCGTGAAAGCCGCCGAGCTGCTTCATGTCACGCATGGGGCTGTGAGCCGCCAGGTTCGACTTCTCGAGAGCGAGCTAGGTGTTGAACTATTCGACCGCCGTAACCGGGCGATATTTCTGAATCCTGCGGGGCGCGCACTTAAAGCGGTCACTACTCCTCTCTTCGAACAACTCGAAGGTGTAGTGTACCGTCTACAGCAAGAGTCTAGGGAAGGCGTGTTGGTGTTGTCTTGTGAACCAACCATCGCAATGAAGTGGTTGATTCCACGCTTACCCTCTCTTCATAAAGCACACCCAGATATCAATTTGCATTTGGTGGCGGCTGGCGGAGCCATTGATTTTACCAAAACGGGTGTGGATATTGCGTTGCGCCGTGACGATTTCCATTGGGACGATACGGTTCACGCCATAAAAATCTGTGATGAATGGGTTGGGCCGGTATGCGCTGCCGGAACGTGCCCGGATGCTGATATTTTGAAGGGTATGCGCTTGCTTCACTCAGGGACTCGGCCGAAAGCTTGGGATACCTGGCTTCGTCTGAGTGGTATTCCAGAGAGAGAATGTGTCCGGGTTGATTACGAGCATTTTTATCTATGTATTCAAGCCGCCGTGTCGGGGCTAGGTATGGCCATTTCGTCTTTCTTCATGGTTCAGGATGAGCTTGCAAGTAATCAGCTTTCGGCACCGTTTGGCTTTTTAAAGGACGGCTCATCCTATTGCCTACTGTCACCAAGACCTTTCGATAAAGATGAAAAGTGCCTGCGTTTATCAGAATGGATTTCGGCTGAAGCTATGGAAAGCATCCGACAGGTTTCTGAGCTTTCCCAGCAACAGTGGACACCCCGTTAAGGCAGTGCACTGAACGAGGTGCCCCATGGCAAGGCAAGCAACGTCAATGAAGAAAACCCGACCCGTTACTCCCAGGCTTGCAAGGATGAGGCGCTGGCACTCGCCGACCGTATTGGGGCCAGTGCCGCCGCTCGTTAGCTGGGTCTTCAGCCCAGTCAGCTTTATCAATGGCGGGCCAAGGCCCAGCGGCAGCAAAGCGCATCGTCAGGCCTTCAGCATTCAACGGATGTGCGCGTTTCTCGGCGTTGCCCGCAGCGGCCGGCTACTACGCCTGGCGACAGCGTGGTGGTGAGCCGTCTCCCCGCCGCCGCCGACAAGCGATCACCGATCAGCGTGTGGTTCAGGCCTTCGAACAGGGCAAGGGGCGCTCAGGCGCTTCCAGGCTGACCCATGACCTGAACGATGCTGGCGTAGCCATCTGCCGCAATACCGTTGCTGCCAGCCTCCGTCGGCAGAGTTTGCGGGCGAAAGCCGCTCGCAAGTTCAAGGCCACGACGAATTCACGGCATGGCTTGCCAGTCGCACCGAACCTGCTGGAGCAGGGCTTCAGCGCTACGGCACCGAACCAGAAATGGGTCGGCGATATCACCTACCTGGCGACCGGTGAAGGCTGGCTCTACCTGGCGGTGTTGATTGATCTGTACTCGCGCAAGGTGATCGGCTGGGCGATGGGCGAGCGCATGACGGCTGATCTGGTCGGTAATGCGCTGCAAATGGCCCTGTGGAGCCGGAAGAGGCCAAAGGGCGTAATCGCTCACTCCGCGGGAACCAATACTGTTCGACGCTGTACCAGTCGTTGCTGACCCGGCACAGCCTCCGGTGCAGCATGAGCGCCAAAGGCAACTGCTACGACAATGCCTGCGCCGAGAGCTTCTTTCACAGCCTCAAGGTCGAAGCCATTCACGGCGAGCGATTCGCGACCCGGGTGGCGAACAGCGGCAGCAGGTGTTCGAGTACATTGAGTTGGACTACAACCGACAACGCCGGCACAGTTCCATCGGGATGATCAGCCCAGAGGCTTTTGAGGCTCGAATGATCGCTTAGATCGGTGCCCACCAATGCTGGGTAAGATCAGTGCGGTTTCCGGTGCCGTAGCGCTCAATGGCACTAGGCAAGATCGATTCCCCCACAGTGCGAGTAACTTGGGATAGGGTAAGCGGCAGTCGAGCGCAACGGCGCGCTCAACCCATACCGTTGCCAGGAAGCTCCTTGAATGCTGAATCCCCGTGCGCTTGCCTACCTGAACGAAGTGATTCGTCGCGGTTCGTTGCGACGTGCCGCCGCTTACCTGCACGTCGATCCATCGGCCATCAGCCGCCAGCTCAAGCAACTCGAGGAAGACCTCGGCGTGCAAGTATGCGAGCGCTATGGCGGCGGCATGCGCACCACGGAAGCTGGCAAGCTGCTGGTGCAGCATTACCATGCGCAGCGCTCTGCGGAGGAGGCAGTGTTATCGCAGCTGGTTGCCTTGCAGGGCGTGGCGCGTGGGGAGGTGCGTATTGCCGTCGGTGAAGGCTTCATTGCCGACCTCATCGACGCCCCGATGAATGCCTTTATGAACGCTTTTCCCGGCATTGAGGTGGAAATCCGCATGGCCGGGGTCAATGAGGCCATGTCGCTGCTGAAGGACAGTGAGGTGGACCTTGCCCTGCTGTATGCCCCGCCCGTCGATCCGGCGCTTCACTGCCACGTCGAGACGCGCCAGCCCCTGGACCTCATCGTGCCTCCCGACCACCCCCTCCTGGAACTGAGGCGCCCGCTAACGCTGCGGGATCTGGCGAATTGGCCCCTGGCGCTCATGGACAATCCTTTTGGCATGCGCCAGATGGTCAACATGGTGGCCCATCAGGAGCGTGTGCACCTCAAGGCCAGGCTGCATACCAATTCGGTGGCGGTGCTGAAGAACTTCGTGCGCTCCGGCATCGGCGTGACCTTCATGCCGGAACTGACGGTGCTGGATGAAATTCAGCGCGATGAGATCCGGCACCTGCCGTTGTCGTACCCGATCATGAGCGAGGCGCGCGCCCAGATCGTGAGCCTGGACGGACGCAAACTGAGCGTGGCCGCCCAGACCTGCTTGACCCACCTTAGCCAGGGCATGCGGTTCTTCCGCGACGATGCCCCCAGGCTGTTGGCCGAGCAGGACTGACTGTTGCTTTTTTGACAACGCTTTGGGTATTGCATAGTCAACAGGTCAATCCATACCCTGCTAATGTGTTTCGCCAATAACAAGGAGACAACTAATGACATCGTCCAAGCGCTTTCCGCTGACTGCCCTGGCGTCTGCCTGCCTGCTGGGTAGTGTGTTGCTCACCGGCCAGGCCATGGCCGCGACCACCATCAACTTGAGCTACAACGGTGCACCCGATCCCGACAGGAATGCCGTGCATGTCTTTGCCACCAACCTCAAGGAACTGGTGGAAGACAAGACCGATGGCGAAATCCTGCTGGAACTCTATCCCAACAGCATGCTGGGGGAAGAAGAGGACCGCATGGAGCAGACCATGAACACGCCCAAGTTGAACGTGGCGTCGTTCGCAGGCGTCTCACCGCTGGTCGATGAAATCTTCGTTAGTGCGATTCCATTCCTGTTCGATGACTTCGACGACGCGCGCGCCTTCTTCGACGAGGGTGACTACTGGCGTGAGATCGGAGCGACGCTCAAAGAGCGTGCCGGTGTCGATATGCTGGCGGTGGTAGAGGAGGGGGGCTTCCTGGCCTTTACCAATAACAAGAAGCCGATTACCCATCCCGATGATTTCGAGGGGCTGCGCTTCCGCGCCATGGATCCCAGCCAGGTCGCCCTGTACGAATCCTTCGGGGCATCCGGCACACCGATTCCCTGGACCGAAGTGTACATGGCGCTGCGTACCGGCGTTGCCGATGGCCAGATGAACCCGCCGATGTACATCATCCTGGGCAGCCTCTATGAAGTGCAGGACTACCTGACACTGGCCAACATCCAGTACTCCAACCAGTTCCTCGTCGGCAACAGTCAGATGATCGAAGGCTGGGATGACGACTTGCGCGACGCCTTCATGGAAGCCGTAGCCGAGGCGAACCATAACGCCCGCATTCACAACGAGTCGCAGGTGGAGGAGCGTATCGCCTTCCTCGAAGAGCAGGGCATGGAAGTGATCCGCCCCTCCGAGGACGACCTGGCAGCCTTCCGTGACATTGGCCAGCCGGCCTACCTGGAGTGGCTGTCCGATCGCGGCATCGAGCAGCGCTGGATTGACATGGCACTCGAAGATGCCGGTATGAGCGACCTGCTCGACTGATCCCAGCGGGTTTCCTTCGGGGCCGGGACGCTCGGCCCCTTTTCATTACAGGACGTTTCTATGTCGTCACTGCGCCATCGCGTGCTGGCGATCAGCCGACCTTTGTCGCTGACAGTCGCCGCCAGCCTGCTGCTGATCAACCTGGGCGTCATCCTCTTTGGCGTCTTCATGCGCTACTTCGCCGGTGGCGCACCGATCTGGACCGATGAACTCGCCCGGTTTCTCATCATCGGCACCGTCATGCTCGCCGCCGGTGCCGTCTGGGTAGAGGGCGGCCACATGCGTGTGGCGCTGATCGAGCGACTGCTGCCGCCCCCACTGACCCGCCTGCTGAATTTCTATCAGTGGCTGCTGACGCTTGGCATTGCCCTGGGTGGCGCCTGGGTCAGCTACCGCTACGCCCTCTCGGTCAGCATGTTCACCACCTCGGGGTTGGGCATTAGCCGCACGGTACCGCTCATGTCACTGCCCATCGGTTTTGCCCTGCTGGCCTGGCATGTGCTCTGGTACGGCCCCGCCCCCCTGCGGGTTGCCACGGAGGACGCCGCATCATGATCCTGACCATGCTGGCCGTCTTTCTGGCCCATGTGCTGCTTGGCCTGCCCTTGTTCATCGCGCTGCTCACGACAGCGCTGGTCGGCTTTCTCTTCGTCGACCCCAGCATGATCCCGCGCATGATGCCTCAGCAGTACTTCGGGGGCATCAATGTCTTCTCATTGATGGCGATTCCACTGTTCATCCTGGCGGGTAACTTGATGAACGTCAGCGGGCTGACCGAACGCCTGATGGGGTTGGCCCGCCTGCTGGTGGGGCACCTGCGCGGTGGCATGGGCCACGTCAACGTCGTCTCCAGCGTGTTCTTTGCCGGCGTCAACGGATCCGCGGTGGCCGACACCTCGGCGCTGGGCTCGCTGCTGGTGCCGGCGATGGAGCGTGAAGGCTACTCGCGCGCCTTCGCGGCTGGTCTCACGGCAGGTAGCTCGCTGATCGGACCCATCATTCCTCCCAGTATCTTCATGATTCTCTACGCGTCGCTGACCAACACCTCGGTGGGGGACCTGTTCCTGGCCGGGGTGATCCCAGGCCTGCTGTTGGGGGTGGCGTTCATGGCAATGAACGCCTGGTATGCGTGGCGCAATGGCCTGCCGAAGCGCGGTCAGCTGCCGAAGGCCAAGGAGCTGGGGCTGGCAGCGGTCGCCGCCCTGCCGGCGCTGGTGGCACCATTCATCATCGTGGCGGGCATCGTCATGGGCTTTGTCACCCCGACCGAGTCGGGCGCCTTGACCGCCCTGTATGTCGCGCTGTGCGGCGTCGTGCTGGGTGGGCTTAGGCTGCCTCAGTTCTGGCAGGCGATTGTCGATACTTCGCGTCTCACCTCGGCCATCTTCCTGATCATGGCAGCCTCGGCCACCATCAGCTGGCTGCTCTCTTACGCCCAGGTGCCGGCGCAGTTCGTCTCGTTGCTGGCACCGTATATCGATAATGCCGTCTTGATCCTGCTGATGCTCAGCGCCATCACTTTCATTACCGGGATGTTCATGGAAGAGGTCTCGGCGCTGATGCTGCTCACGCCAATCTTTGCGCCGGTGGCCATGATGGCCGGGATCGACCCCGTGCATCTGGGTATCGTCATCACGCTCAATATCACCATCGCCCTGATCACGCCGCCCATGGGGGCCTGCGTGTTCGTGGCAGCAGCAGTCAGCCGGCTGGAAATCGTCTCACTGTTTCGGACCATCTGGCCATTCGTGCTGACGGCCATCGCGGTACAGCTGCTGCTGATCCTGTTCCCGCCGCTCACCCTGTGGCTGCCCCATGTCCTTGGATAAGACCATGCCGACCTCCAACTCCTCGACTGCCGACGGCACCCCATTAGCCAGGGTCCCCAGCCTGGACGCTCCCGAGTGGGAGCGTGTGTCGGCGCTCCCGATCACCGAATGCGGCGAGCGTCTCATTCCGATGAGCCTCGCCCCTGAACCCATCAAGGTATTCCCCGCCTATGCCCGCTTGGGCATCCCCGGTGCCGTGCCCGAGTGCTTCGTGCGTGAAGGGGTTTATCGGGCGCTGCTTCAGGCCGCCCGGCGGCTACCCGAGGGGATCGGCATGGTGGTGCTCGATGGCTGGAGGCCGTGGCGCGTGCAGCAGTATCTGTTCGATACGCTGCATGAGGCGATCCACCACCATCATCCGTCCCTCGATGAGGGTGAGCTCATGGTGCGTACGCGCGAATTCGTGTCGCTGCCGAGTCGCGACCCGCTGGCGCCGAGCCCGCATCTGACCGGCGGTGCCGTGGATGTGACCCTCTGCGATGCCGACGGTATGCCCCTCGACATGGGCACGCAATTCGACGAAGCCATTCCGGCCTCGCATACCGATCACCTCGAGACGCTGAAGGCTTCGAGCGCGGCACAGCGCCAGGCGCGTGACAACCGCCGTCTGCTCTACCGCGTGATGCATGAAGCGGGTTTTACCAACCTGCCCAGCGAGTGGTGGCACTACGATTTCGGCGATCAGCTCTGGGCCCACTACAGCGGCAGCGGTGTCGCTCGTTACGGCCCGGCCGAACTCGATACCATCGAAAATCGCTGGCGGCGGCAGTTTTCGGACGGCTAGGGCTCTCCCAGGGCGTAATCCGCCGCAAACCTTTGCGGTGTGGAGGTTACTCGGTCATCACGTCAGTGTCCTCTGCAGCCTGCTCCCGACGTTTCTGCATGGCATCGCTGAAGGCGGCGGCCAGGATGCCGGTCGGCATGGCAATCATGCCGATGCCGACGATGGCGGTCAGACCCGCAAACAGCTGGCCAGCCGCGGTTACCGGTGTCACGTCTCCATAGCCCACCGTGGTGAGGGTGGCCACGCTCCACCAGAGCGCCCTGGGAATGCTGCCGAAAGCCTCGGGCTGATGGCTGGCTTCCAGAACATAGATCACGCTGCTGGTGACGATCAGCAGTGCTACAGCCACCATCAGGCTTACCGTGAGTTCGTAGCGTCGCCCGCGCACTGCTGAATAGATATCGCCGATTGCGTTGGAGAAGTGCCCCAGGCGCGCGAGCCTGAGCAGCCGGATCAGCTTGAGCAGACGCAAGGCGAAGGCGTTGACTGCCCCCATGGTCAGGAAGAATGGCAGAATCGCCAGCAGGTCGATGATTGCCCATGGGCTGACCATGAAGCGCAGGCGCCCAGCCAGCCCTCGATAGCGAGGATCTTCGCCAGCCGCAATCACGCGCGCAACGTACTCGACCAGAAAAGCCAAGGCCAGCACTACCTCTGCGGTAACGAAGAGACGTGGGGCAAGCGCTCGGACAACCGGCTCCGTCTCCAGAATGGTCAGTGCCGTGGCGAGAACTATCAGAACGGCGATGAAGCGGTTGGTGATCGACAGCCCAGGGGACTCACGAGCAGTGGGCTCGAGCATCTGGTACAAGCGATGGCGCCAAGCCTCATAGGGGCTGGCCTTCTGGCTATCCAATGGCTGCATGCATCCCCCTATCCCCGTCGCCAACTGCTCAGTACACGATTCTCAGACCCATTGCCCAAGCGAATGGGCAACGCAGCATTTTTAACATACTGCTCATACGCAAGGGGGGCGCTATGCCAACGCTTACACCGAATCCTGTGCGGCTTGGACCGCATGGCGGAAGGCCGCCTCTGGCTCAGCGTCACACTACTCGTCGCCAGGGTTAGGTCGAAGATGGCCAACCGCGCTGGGTACAGTTCCAACGCTGGAGCGACGCCAACCCCGAGAAGCAGTGGCGGCTCCAGCCCTTCGGCGGCATCCTCGACGACTTCCAAAATTTCGAAAGCTTCACCCTGCCCACCAGTGTCGAGGCGGGCAATTACTTCGGCACCGAGGCGTACTTTCCGTTTTTCCGGGTGAGGGTGGGGGAGGTGCGATTCCCAGCCAGTAGCGCTCACCTTTCGTAGGATTGCGTTGATTCCCGTCATGGGACGACTCATGTTTCGGTGCTAGGCTGAAACGCAAAGGCACTTAACGAAACAGTTGTGTGTGCAGGTGCAGCTAGATTATTGTCCTGCTTGGGTACTGTAACTCTCTGCCTATTTAAGGTCATTTGCACGAAACTAATTTCAAGTATTGTTCAAGGGGTTGAGTTTATGTGGGAGGATCGTAGAAGCTATGCGGATGGATATCAATCTAAACCCTTTAATTCAAGTTCTGGTGACAGTCAGGCGCAAAGAGATAGAGCGAGATTAATACACTCTTCGGCATTTAGAAGGCTTCAGTCAAAAACTCAAGTTCTTGGGCTGGGTGAGAGTGATTTCTATAGAACGCGTCTAACGCACTCGCTGGAAGTTGCCCAAATCGGCTCCGGTATTTGTGAAAAACTAAGAGAAAAATATGGATCTGTTCATGAGGTCTTTGATTGGATACCCAGTCTTAGTCAAATTGAGGCAATTTGTCTTTCTCATGATATCGGTCACCCGCCATTTGGCCATGGCGGCGAGGTGGCCTTAAATTTCTACATGAGATGGAATGGAGGCTTTGAAGGAAACGGGCAAACATTAAGAATTGTTTCTAAGCTGGGTGAGTATTCTCCAGATAGAGGTCTGGATCTTACAAGAAGAACGATGTTGGGAATAATTAAATATCCAGTTTTGTATAAAGAGTTGGCAGTGAGTGGAGTTGATAAGGCTTGTGATGACAAAATTAATATTGACAGTTACAAGCCTCCAAAATGTATTCATGATGATGAGGAGGAAGTTTTAGATTGGGTTTTGTCTGCAATGCCAGTTCGTGACGTCCAAGAGTTTAGGAAGGTCAAAGTAAAGGATGGCAAACCGAAATCAAAATATAAAGCTTTTGATACGTCAATAATGGAGTTGGCTGATGATATAGCATATGGAGTGCATGATTTTGAGGATGCCTTAGCTCTAAGGCTTGTGACAGAAAAAGAGTGGAGTCAAGATGTGCTGGATAAGCTAGATGAAAACAGCGTAATATCGAAAGATGTTACCTTTTACACTGAGAAATTGTTTTCATATTCTAATAAAGATAGAAAGCATGCTGTTAGCAAGTTGGTTGGATATTTTGTGTCTGAAATTGAAGTGAGAGCGCAGGGCGTTTTTGAAACACCTCTGCTAGATCTTCAGGCTTGCATGTCAGATGAGGCCGTTCATACTTTGGAAGTGCTAAAAAGCTTTGTTATTAATCATGTCATTAAGCGTCCTGAAGTCCAAACACTAGAATATAAGGGGCAACAGATAGTTTTGAGGTTGTTCGAGGTTTTGCAGCAAAATCCCAACCGCCTTTTACCATCTTCAACTTTTGGAAAATATAAATTAAGTGGTAATCCGAATCGTGTGATTTGTGATTATGTTTCAGGGATGACCGATAGTTATGCCAAGAAGCTATATCATAAATTGTTTAGTCCTGATGTGGGGTCTATTTTTGACAGGTTGTAACAGTATTGCGCAGAATGCGGTTATCAATAACGCACTGTAAAATAAGTTGCGCTGTGGGAATGCGGGAGAGATCGAATAGAGTAACTGGTAGCGACCAACGACCAACGACCTGCTCCTGACTTTGATTTTGGTCTAGTAGTGGCGTTCAACATGATACTGTCACACCTCAACCCGCATAAGCAAGTCTGAAAGCGCACGGCTACCGCCCCAGACGTGCCCGACAATTACTCGCTCCGCCGTACTGCTTCATCTGACGGCTCGACGGGCCGACTTCGGACTCATGCCGATGAGCGGCTCGGACGATATGGCATAAGCTTCCGCTCGCTAGAGCAGGAGGGCGACGACACCATCTGCGTGCCTCGTTCGGCCGTGTGGGCGACAGAAGTCGCCTTCTGGGCTCGGCAGCGCCACTGCCGTAAAGTGGTGCCAGCGTGCCAAACTGAGCCCTTTTATTCAGGTGAAAAACTCGAAGGCACACAGAAATGGTGTCTATTATGCATGCAAAAAATGGCAATCAGTACAAATGTCTAATAAATCTATGATTTGCGTGAGTTCGTATTTTCCATTTAGTCCGACCTTGAAGGTTGCATGATTGCTATAGAAGAAATCTATATGATTAAGTGGATGTAGCTTTCCATTCGCCCTTTGTTCGTCATGATCGAATCTAAGGTAGCCGTCTTCATAAGTTATCAATTCTCTAAAAAAATTCCAAAAACCTGAGCTATCTTTAGAAGCATCTTCTATAGGGTCAGCAAAGTTGAATATTTCTTCTTCATCCATAGTGCTAGAATCTTTCATTATTGATAGCCCTTGGGAAGTCATTTTACTATCGATAACAATGCCGCATGAGGTGTGGAATGATAAAGAGTCGTTATCATCAACAGAAATCTTGAAAGGGAAGTTAATGGTAAAAATTTTGTTCTCCATAATAAAAAAAATCCGACTCATTTTTGAAATATGGAGCGCCATATGGCTTTTTACTAAAGAGCCTGGTGGTTCATCATAAATTTCTATTATTTTTATGGCCTCTAGTAAAACATTTATCGTGTCTCCTTTTTTTCTGATCGGACGGAAAAGTTTGTCGGTCTGAATTTGGTCAAGTTTATAATGATAGTTTTTAGCCATTTTCTAGCTCATCAGCAACTTTTGATTATTGTGAAGAACTCGATGTACTACCTCCCTGTCAAAGTAAGTGTCGCAGTAAATGCTGGCAATCTGAAGCGCCTTTGGCCTATTTACATGTGGGATGTTAAGCTCGTCGCATACTAACTCTACCAAATCATAAAGTGGTAAATTGTCCTCGGTAAACTCAATTTGAGTCGTTATATCAACTCTTTCGTCGATGGAAGGTATTTTGATAGTCATTCTTCCTGTATCGTTAATTTCTTCCATGTGTCTGTAAAGGTTGGGAAGAAGATCCTCATTGCCACTTTCAGAAATGATCAAGTAAGTTTTTATGAATGATCGGGTCATCATCATATATAAAGCATTTCGATGGTGTAAGCTTTGCCGGATTTTTTCTGTTACACATATAACAAAAGGAAATTCAAGGCCTTTGACATTGTTTTGGTTGCTTATGAAAATAGAATTGCTAGTCTTTTCTTTGCTTTCATATGCTTTATTTGTGGTCCAGGAAAAGTTGCGACCAATGCTTTGGGCAAGTTGATCCACCATTTTATAGGTCTTGCTAGATGGGTCAACAAATATGATTCCTATGTCATCAGGCTGCACGCTTGGATGCTCGGCTATTATTTTTTCAATAGCTGAAATGACATTTTCGTTAATATCTGAATACTTAGTGTATTCAATAACTTCGTTGCTTGAAAGACCTTCCTGTTCTATATCCTCAAATCGTCTTAAGGGTTCTCTATGTAAAATGCAAAAGTTTTGAGATTCATCAATTTCCGTGATATATCCACACGCCTTCCATTCTTCATCTTCGAGCCAGCGTAGCTTTTGCTTTTCAAAGAGGCCCATGCCTAGACCATGAGCAAACATTAAGGTTTTTGGGTCTGTTCTGTAGCATTTGCTTAATAAGAAATCGGGTCTTACTGAACTCACAATTTCCGTGTCAAATATGCTCTGGAAAATATCTCCAGCGATATAAACTGTTTCTTTTGTGACCAATTGGCACAGTTCTAAGAACGAATCTGGGAAATCTTGGCTTTCATCAGTTAGCACATAGTCAAAACAAAATCCAAATTCTTCTATCTTTTCTTTAATTAAGTCGCATGCTTCCTTGCAAGCATTATCAAATGTAAAATTGTATGAAAAAACATGGAATGGAATTCTATAGTAATCACATATGTATCTGTAGGCGCCAGAGTTTTTGTTTGTTCTTGATCCCCAGGCGTGAACACACCAAAGCCGTTCTTCCCATGCAATTTGCTGTTCGACTTTCATGAAATCAAAGAAATTCGGTATTCTTGATCTTAAACTTGCTGCTAGGATTTTGTTGTGACATGTAAAAAGAATGCGGGAATTGTCCTCTTTTGTATATATTTCCTTAAGCTTGTGAAGCAGCAATTCTGTTTTTCCAGTGCCGGACAAGCCTTGGATAATAACTTTCTTCTCGGCAGGTGGTTGGTAGATGAATCTTGTTTGCTCCCCATCGAAAAGCTGAATTTTTTGTTTTACTGCATCAAGGAGTGTCTTTGGTGTTTCTTCTCCTATGCGTTCGATATCGTTAATGCTGCCAGTTAATAGCGAAATAACAAGATCGCATGCTCTTTGTTGTTCTTGGTTTTCAATAATATTATTTCTTAGTAGGATTGAAATTTCATCAGGGTCGAAAGCTGAGTATTTTTCGACAAGAGTATCTTTCCATTTTCTCGGCCTGCCTATCACTTTTCTATAGCGATATTTGTCTGATATAGAGCCAATATCTTCAATGAAATCTTCTATGAAGTCCTCAAACTCCTCTTCATTACCACCAATATCCAAAAAAATTATTTTGTGCTTAGGCGATAGCAGAACGAGAGCATCTTTATAGCCATATGAGTATTTTGTATCGCTTAGGGGTTTGTCAATCAAATAAATTTGCTGTTTATTCTCATTTGAAAGATCTCTAAGTTTATTAATAAGCGGAGCGTTTTTGTCATTTTTTTCTACTTGGCAGTAAAACCAGCTAGACACTTTTTAGTCCTCTAGAAATTTAGCTTGATAAAGAGATTGATAAAATTCTAACCCACTCCACTAAGTCGAGCCACCTTTCGTGTAACAGCCTCATCCAGCATCCCTCGCCCCGTCTCTACCAGCGTCAGCCAGTCCCTCGCGCGGGTGATGCCGGTGTACACCAGTTCCCGGGTGAGGATGGGGTTGGGGGCGTCGGGGAGCAGCAGGGCGGTGTGGGTGAATTCCGAGCCTTGGGATTTGTGCACCGTCATGGCGAATACGGTTTCCACCGCTTGCAGGCGGCTGGGCAGTACCCACTTGATGTCGCCGCTGCCGTCGCTGGCCGGGAAGGCGACGCGTAGCAGGGTGCGGCTGGGTGTATCACTGGCGCTACGGGCTTCGGGTACGGCGAGGGTGATGCCGATATCGCCGTTCATCAGCCCCAGGCCGTAGTCGTTGCGGGTGACGAGCACCGGGCGGCCTTCGAACCAGCCCTGTTCGAGCTCCAGGTCGCTGGCCTTGAGCCAGCCGGCGCGGCGCAGCGCCCGGCCGATACGCGGGTTCAGCCCCTCGATGCCCCAGGGGCCTTTCCTGAGTGCGCACAGCAACTGGAAGTGGCCGTGGGCCGCGAGCACCTGGCGGGCCCAGTCGTCGTAGGGCTGGCGTTCGTCGCCTTCACCGAAGTAGGGCTGGGCGGGCCGCGCTGCCTTCATCTCTTCCAGATAGTGGGCGTAGCCGCGGGGCGGGGCGATGGGCTCGCCGCGGCGGTCGTGGCGGCCTTCGCCGCTGTTGATGAAACCGGCCGGGTTGCCGTTCACCACCAGGCGATCCAACGCCGGGTCGTCGGCGTCCGTCAGGGCGAGGCGGGCGATATCGGCGTAGCGTGACTTTCCATCGGTGCCGAAGATCTCGCGTACCGCGCGTCTCTTTTCCTTCTGTGCCTCTTTCTCGTTCTGCTCAGGAGCGAGCGGGCGATTGACCGCTTCGGCGAGCTGGCCGATGCCGCTCTTGGCATCGAAGCGGTGGCTCACCCGCAGCATGGCGATGGCCTGGTCCAGCGGCTGGCCGCCTTCGTCGTGGTAGCGTTCGGGAATTGGCGTGCCGGTCACCCGTTGCAGCCAGTCGCAGGTGGCCGGGGTGTAGTGGCCGCCTTCGGCGCGCTGGCACAGGTCGCCGAGCACGGCGCCGGCCTCCACCGAAGCGAGCTGGTCCTTGTCGCCAAGCAGGATCAGCCGCGCCTTGGGCGGCAGGGCGGTGAGCACGGCGGCCATCATCTCGATATCCACCATCGAGGCTTCGTCGATCACCAGGGCGTCCAGCGCCAGCGGGTTGCCGGCGTGGTGACGGAAGTGGCGGGTATCCGGCCGCGAGCCCAGCAGGCGATGCAGCGTGGTCACTTCGGTGGGAATGCTGTCGCGCAGGGTTGAGATATCCACACCCTGTTGGCCCACGGCGGCGGCCAGTTCCACCAGCGAAAGCCCCTGCACCTGCTTGGCGATGGATTCGTTGAGCCTTGCGGCGGCCTTGCCGGTAGGGGCGGCCAGGCGAATGCGCAGCGGGCGCGGGGCGGCGCCGGCGGGTGCGGTTTCGCCCAGGGCCAGGGCCTGTAGTAGAGCGAGCAGCTTGACCACGGTGGTGGTCTTCCCGGTGCCGGGGCCGCCGGTGATCACGGCGAAGGGCGAACGGCTGGCCAGCGCACAAGCGGCCTGCTGCCAGTCGAGTTCATGCCCCGGGGTAAAGAGCGCGGCTAGCGCCCGGGCCAGGGTGGCGGTATCGGCCTGGTTTGCGGCTTGGGCGGATTCTTGAGGAACGGCAGTGAGCCGGGCACCGATCAGGCCGCGAATGTCCTGCTCGTACTGCCAGTAGCGGCGCAGGTAGAGCCGCACGTTGCCGTCGCGCTCGCTGCGCACCAATGGGGTGTTTCCCGGTGGTTCGTTTCCATCCGCCACCAGGGCGGGGTGGTGCAGGGCGGCTTGCCAGGTGGTGAGTTCCAGCTCGGCCAGCAGCTCACTGGGCAGCGGTGGCGGGTCGCTCAAATCGTCGCCTTCCGGCGGCAGCGAGAGTGCCAGGTCGGGAGCGGCCAGGGTCTGGGCGAGATCGAGGCATACGTGGCCGCGCCCGAGCTGATGGCTGGCCAGCGCCGCGGCGAGCAGCAGCAGGGGAGGGGCGTCGTTCACCTCGCGCTGGAAGAAGCTCGCCAGCGCCCGATCCAGCGCGCGCAGCCAGCCGCGTTCCACCCAGCGGTCGAGCAAAGCGAATAGTGCCTGGGTATCGTGCAAAGCGGCCAGTAGCGGTTCCGGCTTGGCGCTGACATCGGGACCGTCGTTCACGTGGGGTTCTTCTCTTCCGCCGTCGCTGGTGCTTTCGTTCTGGTCGGCGAACAGATCCAGGGTGGCGTCGTCGTGGTGCTTGCTGCGCTTGCTCATGCCGGCGCCTCCGTGGTGGTGCGGGTGCCTGCCGCTTGGGCGTCGCCCTGGAACAGCGCGTCCAGCGCTTCGATCAGCTCCCGCGGGGGGCGCTCGGCATGCACGCCTCGGCTCTCCGCATTGGCGCCCCGGAGAAAGACGGTGAGCGAGCCGCCGATATGCCGGTCGTAATCGTAGCCCGGCAGGCGCGCCTTGAGCAGCCGATGCAGGGCCAGCAGGTAGAGCGCGTACTGCAGGTCGTAGCGCTTGGCGGCCACCGCCTGGCGCATGGCCTCCTGGCTGTAGGCACTGTCGTCCGGCCCCAGGTGGTTCGATTTCCAGTCGGCCACGTAGTAGCGGCCCTCATGCTCGAACACCAGATCGATGAAGCCCTTGAGCATGCCGTTGAGGGTGTCGGCGTCCAGCGCGGGGCGGGGCAGGCCGGCACCTGAGCTGTTATCCGGGCTTGCCAGTGTGTAAGCACTTACGAGGGCGTCCAGCCGACGGGTGTCGACCTGGCGCGAGGCGAACCAGAACTCCATCTCCACCTGGTAGCTCGTCAGCGCTTCGAGCCTGAGACTGCCTGCGCCGTTGGGCAGCGGCAGCGGAGCGGCGAGCAGGGTGCCGAACCAGGCGTTCAGGGTGTTAAGCCACGGTTGCCAGCCGCGCACCTGGCAGCGCCGGGCGAGGGTGTCCTCGCGCAGGGCGGGGTCGCGGGCTACGCGGGCGAAGCCGTGCTCGCCGGCCCACTCCAAAATACCGTGCAAGAAAGTCCCCGGACCTGGCCCTCTGGGAAATCTATGAAGCGAGGGCAGCGGTTCGCTCTGGCCGCTGTCGCGGGGTTCTTCCAACACCTCCAGCGCGGTGGCTTCCATGGCGGTGGCGGGTTCCGGCAGGCTGCCGCTACGCTGCGTTTCGCTGTCATGGGGCTTAACAGGTGAGTCAGTCCTTACTGGGGCGCTGACCGATTCGACGCTGACGATCTCGCCGGAGAGTCGCAGCGCCGAGTAGCTGGCGATCCACCAGTGCTCCCGGGCGGGGCGTGTGGGGGTGCGCGCTTCGCCCAGGGCGTTGTTGCGCTCGGTTTGGCGAACGATCTCGGCGTGGGCCGGCGGCGCCGGGGCGATCTCGATGGCGGCGCAGTCGCCCTTGAGCCGTGCGAGCGCTTCGCTGAATCCGGTTGGGCCGAGCAGGTCGCCATTGGCCAGCAGCTGGCCGACGGCGCTGCCTTCGCCGCCCTTGAGCGGGGCCATGCCGAGCCAGGTGGCGTGGCGGGCGCGGGTAAGCGCCACGTAGAGCTTGCGCAGGTCTTCGCCCAGGCGTTCGCGGTCGACGGTGGCCAAGGTCTCGTCGTCGGCTTCCAGGCTGATGCGCAGGCGGCCCTCGGCGTCGTGCCAGCGCAGCGGCGAGTCGTCCTTCTTCGTGGCGCGGTGGTTGCAGATGAAGGGCAGGAACACCAGCGGGTACTCCAGACCCTTGGACTTGTGGATGGTGATGACCTGCACTAGGTCGGCGTCGCTCTCCAGGCGCAGCTTGTGGGTGTCGCCGTGGCCTTCGGGGTTGGCGATGGCCTCGGCGAGAAAGCGGATCAGTGCGTGTTCGCCGTCGAGTTCCTGGCTGGCGTGCTGGAGCAATTCCCCTAGATGTAAGAGGTCGGTAAGTACTCTCTCACCGTCGCTGGCAGGCCCCCAGGCGAGCAGCCGCTGCGCCACGTCGAAGTCGTGGATGATCTTGCGCACCAGCGGCAACACGCCCTGGCGTTGCCACAACCGATGGTAGTCGCGGAACTGCAGCACGCGGCCTTCCCAGGCCAGTTCGTCTTCGTTCAACTTATCCAGCGTGGCGATATCGAGACCCAGCACCGAGGTGGCCAGGGCGGTACGCAGCAGCCGATCGTCGTCGGGCGCCGCACAGGCGCGCAGCCAGGCGTCGAGCTGAGGGGCGACCGGCGAGGCGAACACCTTGTCCTTGTCCGAGAGGTAGACGCTCTTCACCCCGCGCCGGGCCAACGCCTGGCGAATCGAGCGAGCCTCGCCCAGGCCATTGACCAGCACTGCCATATCGGAAGGCTTGAGTGGCTTGAGCGTTCCCTCTTCTTGAAACCCGGTGCGGCCGTTTAGCCCCTCGTTGAGCAGCTCCACCATGGTGGAGGCGCAGCGCTCGGCCATCTCCTGCTGGTAGGCGGTCTTGGAGAGCGGCTCATCGCACTCGAGTTGCCACAGGGTCATGGCCGGTAGCGCCTGGCCCTGGAGGGTGAGTGAGTCCTTGCGTCCTTTGGCGCCAACCGCATTGAAAGGAACGGGATTCCCCTCGGGGGAATTGAACAGGAAGGCGCCGGGTGGGTGGGCTTCGGCGAATTCGAAGCAGCGGTTCACCGCCTCGACCATCTCGCGGCTGGAGCGGAAGTTGGTGCCCAGGGTGACGTGGCGGCCTTGGGTGTCGCGACGGGCGCGCAGGTAAGTATGGATATCGGCGCCGCGGAAGGCGTAGATCGCCTGCTTGGGATCGCCGATCAGAAAGACGCCACACTCCGAGCGATTCTCGCGGATACGGTACACGCAATCGAAGATGCGGTACTGCACCGGGTCGGTGTCCTGGAACTCGTCGACCAGGGCGACCGGGAACTGACGGCGTATCTGCGCGCCCAGCGCTTCGCAGTTGGGGCCGGTGAGCGCCCTATCGAGATGCGTGAGCAGCTCGTTGGGGCCCATCTCGGCGCGGCGCTCCTGCTCGCGGTCGAGTCGCGCCCGGCACCAGTGCACGGCGTGGGTGAGCAGGTCGGCGTAGGGATCGGGCAGAGCGTTGAGTTCGTCCTGGAGCTTTTCCAGCGCAGCCAGCGCCGGGTGATCCGGCGGCTCGCCCTTGAGCCAGATATCGGCCATGCCCTGGGGTGTGAGGCGCTTCCAGGCGGCGTCGGTCAGGCCGGGCCAGATGGCCTCCCCTTGGCACCATTCACGCAGGGCGCCGAGCCAGTTGGCGCGGCTCCTGGCGTTGAAGCTCTGGCCCTTGAAGGCCTTCTGCTGGGCGGCCTCTTCGAACAGCGTCTCACACTCGTCCACCCACTGGGGCCAGGGGGCCTTGAGCTGGGCCAGGCGCTCGGCGGTCTCGCGGCTGGCATTGGCGATGGTCTCGGCCGGGGGCGGGGCGTTCTTGTTCAGTGCTTCGGCTTCGGGCATCAGGCCGCGCACGGCGGCGTGGAGCTGCTCGGGCGTGCTCCAGTGGCGCACCACGGTGGCCAGCTCGTCGACGCTGAGCGGATAGTAGAAGCTGCGCCAGTAGTCGCGCACCACCTCGAGCTCCAGCTCGGTCTGGTCGTTTTCCAGGTTGAGCGAGAACAGGCTGCCGCTGTCGAAGGCGTGCTCGCGCAGCATGCGGTAGCACCAGCTGTGGATGGTGGAGACGGCGGCTTCGTCCATCCATTCGGCGGCGAGTTGCAGGCGCCGGGCGCAGGCGGGCCAGGTGGCGGGATCGTATTGGTTACGGAGGGCGAGGAGCAGTGGATCTTGCTGCACCGGGGCTGATCCGGCGACAGGCCTTTGCGAGGGCGCTGTGAACCCATCCCTGGGCGCTACTTTTTCCTTCCCTGGAAAAAGACCCTCGCTACGGCCTGTCCCCGGCGCCCCTTGGTCAGTCTCGCTAGCTGCTTCTGTTAGAAAGACTCCAGCGGCTTCCACCAGCCGCGCGCGAATCCGCTCGCGCAGCTCCTGGGTGGCGGCGTTGGTGAAGGTGACGACGAGGATCTCGGGCGGGGTGAGGGGGCGCTCGAAGGCGGCATCGTCGTCGGCCGAGCGGGCGCCGAGTACAAGGCGCACGTAGAGCAGGGCGATGGTGAAGGTCTTGCCCGTGCCGGCGCTCGCCTCAATGAGCCTGCTGCCATGTAAGGGGAAGTCGAGAGGATTCAGCTGCGTGACGTCGCTCATGCCTGGCTCCCCGATGTCTTGGTTTCCTTCTTCCCGCGCTCTTTCTTGTCGCCCTCTTTTTTGTCCCCCTCTTTCTTGTCGCCCTTGACGGCCAGATGCACCGGAGCGAGCAGCCGCTCGGTGAGTTCGGCGAAGCCGAGTCGGTCCAGGCGCGCCTCATAGAGCGCGGTGAAGCTGGGCCAGCGGTGGGCGAGGTAGGCGTTACGGCCCGCCTCGCCGGCGTTGAAGTCGTCGCCGTTGTAGGTGCTGGCGGCGGCGCGCCAGGCGTCGCTGTCGCGCTCGCTCTCCGGCGTCCCCAATTTGCTCAGCCAGACGAAGGCGGTGTCGCAGGCCAGCGGCAACGGCATCTGCATGCCGGCCTGCCAGGTGCGGACGATCTCGCGCAGTTGCTGGCGAGCCGCTTCCGGGTCGAGGGGCGGCAGGGTGACGTGGCCGGCCTTGGAGAGCAGCAGGGTGGTCATGGGCCTGTCGTTCAGATGGCCGGCCAGATGCGCGACCCAGTGGCGCAGGATGTGCGACCAGCGGTACTTGCCCTTCTTTATCAGGCTGCTGCTGGCGAGCACCAGGCGGCAGCGCTCGCCCGATTCACTCTCACGCAGCTCGTCGAGCCAGTCTTCCAACGGCGGGGCGCCGGGCACGCTGAGCTGCACCGGTTCGGGTTCGCCCAGAGCGCGGGGCCAGGCGTCCAGCGCTTCCTCGTAGGCCTCGAACAGCGCTTCCATCGGTTCGCTGAGCTCTCCGCGCATGCGCTCGCCGAAGGCGCCCATGGCCAGCACCCCTTGGCCCTGCAAACGGTCGAGTGTGTCGAGCAGCACGGGCAGGCGCTCGCGGCCTTCGTCCACGGCGCGGCGCTGTTCGCGGATCAGCAGGTCCTGCAGCTGCCAGTTGGCGAGGCCGTCCAGGGCGAAAGGTTCGTGGTCGAGGCTGACGATGTCTTCGCGCTCCAGAAACACCTTGAGCCGCGTGGTGAAGAAGGCGCGGGCCGGGTCTCTCAAAAAGCTACCGAGTTGTGCCAGTGTCAGCGGCGTTTCCTGCGTGAACGCTTCCAGCTCTAGAGGCGCTGCTGCCGGTGCCGCTTCACCATGCGCATGTCCATGAATTTTGCGCCACTCATGGGCGAAGGTGAACAGCCGTCGGGTGGATACGCTGCGCTCGGCCTGTTGTGCCTCGCTGGGGAAGTAGGTGCGGCTGAACGGCTGCAGCGGGTGCTCGGTGGTGATGGCGTCGAGCAGGTCGCTGCCGTCTGCCGTTTGCCAACCGGCTTGGAGATGATCGCGCAGCTGACCGACCAGCACCGAGGGCGGCTTTTCGCTGTTGTCGACGATGCTGCGACCCACCCAGCTGACGTAGAGCTGCTCCCGGGCGGAGAGCAGTGCTTCCAGGAACAGGTAGCGGTCGTCCTCGCGGCGTGAGCGGTCGCCGGGACGGTAGTCGCCGTTCATCAGGTCGAAGTCCATCGGCGGGTGGCTGCGCGGGTAGTCGCCGTCGTTCATGCCCAGCAGGCACACCCGCTTGAACGGGATGGCGCGCATCGGCATCAGCGTGGCGAAGTTGACCGCGCCGGCCAGGAAGCGCTGCGACAGGCTCGGCTCGTCGATCTGGGCCAGCCAGTGTTCGCGCACTACCGAAAGCGGCAGGTCGCGGGTCAGCCCGGCTTCTTCGGCGCTCTCCTGCCATTCCTGTAGCTTCTGTTCGAGCTGGGCCAGCATCAGGCTGTCTTCCGGGGCCTCGGCGAGAAAGCTCGCCTCCAGCAGGGTACGCAGGCGCGCTACCCAGCCGGCCACGCCGGTGGGCTCGCGCAGGCGACGCCACTGCTGTTCCAGGTTTTCCAGCAGCGCGGCCAGCGGCCCGGCCAAGGCCGCTTCCAGCCCGCCGATGTCGTCGAAGGGCTCGATGCCCTGCCAGGGGCCGCTGGCGGCCTCGCCCACGGCATAGCCCAGCAGCAGCCGGCGCAGGCCGAAAGCCCAGGTGTTCTGCTCCATGCCGGCGGGCAGGTCGAGGCTGCCGCGCTGGCCGGCGTCGAGCCCCCAGCGGATGCCGGCGCCCTCGATCCAGCGGCGAAGCGTCGGCACGTCCTGCTCGTCGATGCCGAAGCGGGAGCGCAGGGCGGGCACGTCGAGCAGGTCGAGCAGGTCGCTCACCGAGAGACGTAGCTCTGGCAGGCGCAGCAGTTTCTCCAGCGCGATCAGCAGCGGCAGGCGGTGGCGGCTGCCCTGGTCGGAGAGGGTGAAGGGGATATAGCGCGGGTCGTCGCGTTCGCTTTGACTCCTCGCATATTGACCAAATACCGCCTGCACGTGAGGTGCGTAGTGGTCGATGTCCGGCACCATCACGATCACGTCGCGGGGCTTTAGGTTCGGGTCGGTGCTGAAGGCGGCGAGCAGCTGGTCGTGCAGGATCTCCACTTCGCGCTGGGGGCTGTGGGCGGCGTGAAAGACGATGGAGTCGTCGCGACTGGGGTCCACCGCCGGCCAAGTCTCGCGGGTCTCGTGCAGTGGGCGCAGCTCGCGGATGTCGTCCTGCAGCTGTTGCAGCAGCTGGCCGTCGCCTTCGCGCACGAAGGGCTCGAACAGGTCGATGCGCAGCGAGTCGGCCTTGAACAGCGCCTCGTACTGCTGGGCGTCGTCGTGCTCGTCGAGCAGGCGCAGGTAGTCGCGGCCCTGCTTGCCCCAGGCGGCCAGCAGCGGTTGGGCGTGCAGGTGCAAGGCGCTCTCGCCATCTCCATCGCCGAGCACGTCGAGCCGCTCGGGCATGCCGGCCTTGCGCCGCTGGCGGAAACGCTGGGCCCGGAGCAGGTCCTTGTGTTCGATGATGTCGGCCCAGTAGTGCTGGCAGGGGTTGTGCACACATAGCACCACCTGGCAGCAGCGGGCGATGGCGGCCAGCGCTTCCAGCGCCTGCTGCGGTAGCGAGGAGATGCCGAACACCATCACCCGGCGCGGCAGGCCGGCGGGGCACTTGCCACCGTGAAGCTCGCGGGCGGCGGCGAGAAAGCGCCGGTGCACCATGGCGCGGCTGGAGGCCACGCCGTCGTCGCCTACGTCCTCGGCAACGCTGTTCACCACGGCCCGCCACAGGGCCGGCTGCCAGCGCTGGGTGTCGTCGATAGGGCGGGCTTCGCCGCGGGCGGAGATCAGCACGTCTTCGCCGCGGGACCAGGCCTCGAGCCAGTCGGCGCGGTACACCTGGTACTGGTCGAGCAGGTCAGCCAGGCGCTCGGCGAGCTGGTGATGCTTGCGCAGGTCGCTGTCGCCTTCGAGAAAGCGGCGCAGCGGGGCGAACTCGTCGCGCGGCATCAGTTCCGGCAGCAGGCGCAGCAGCCGCCACAGCAGGCGTGACTTGTCGAAGGGCGAGGTGACCGGCACCGCGTTGGAGTCGTCTTCCACGTGGTTGAGCACGGCGCGGTAGGCCTGCCACAGGAAGCGCGCCGGCAGGGTGACGTCGAGCGCGGCGGCGATGCCGCTGCCGCCGTCGGCCTCGTCGGCGGCCAGCGCCAGCTTCATCCATTGGCCGATGCCGTTGCTCTGCACCAGGATCGTCTCGTTCTCCAGCGGTGCCAGCGGGTGGCGCTTCATCCACTCCACCGCCACGCCGCGCAGATCCTCCAGGCGATTGCCGTGAACGACCATGAAGCCGGGGGTGAGGTCATTCTCCTGGGGAGCGGCGAACGGCATGGCGGTGACTTCCTGCGAGGGCAAGGCCTCATGGTGCCGCAAATCAGTAGGCGGTGAAATGCGCAGGTGCATGACAATTCGCTTGCGCGACTCGGTCGAACGCAGCAGCCTCGGCTAGTAGCCAGTCGATAAAGCGAGCCACCGCAGGTGGTGCCTCACCGCGAGGAGGCGTCAGCAGGTCGTAGCTCAGCGGGGAGGTGAGGACATGGCGCTCGCCGAAGGGGCGCACGAGCACACCGCTATCGAGCCGGTCCATCGCGATAGGGTGGTTGGCCAGCATGATGCCTCGCCCGGCGATGGCTTGGTCCATGGCCAGACTGAACAGCGAGTAGCGGCGCTGTGGCGGCGCGACCCTGTTGCTGACCCCCGCGGCATCGAGCCATGTCTGCCAGCCGGGAAAGCTGATCCCCTGGAGGGATTCCCAAGTGACCTCCAGCAAACGGTGGTTGGCCAGATCCGCCGGCTGCAAGGGACGATCGTACTTTGCTAGCAGAGACGGGGCGCAAACGGGAAACAGCTCATCGTCGAATAGGCGGTAGCTTTTCGCCTCCGGCCAGGGACCGCGGCCATAGCGAATCGCCAGGCAGGCGCCCGCCCCCTGCCAAGCGGGGGTGGTGAGCGATTGACTGGCATCCAGAGAAATATCAAGACCGCCAAGCGTGGCGTCGAACTTCGCCAAGCGGGGCAATAGCCACAGCTGCATGAAGGATGGCGGCGCGCTAAGCGTCAGTAGCGGCGCTTGATGTGCATGCTGGCGTGCGGCCATCACACCCGAGGCAATCCGTTCCAGACCGCTGTCGATTTCTTTCGCCAACTGCCGCCCAGCCTCATTCAGCTGCACTCCATTGGCGTGGCGGGCGAAGAGGCTGATGCCGAGGCGCTCTTCGAGCTGCTTGATCTGCCGGCTGACCGCGCCTGGGGTGACGTTCAAGCGGCTGGCGGCGCTCTTGAAACTCTCCGTTCGTGCCGCCTCGGCGAAGGCTCGCAAGGCGTTTAGGGGCAGGCGTTCGATCTTCATAGGATGATTTTTCCTGACTCTAGGCCATCACGTTAATCGGTTGGTGCCTCCTATAGCAAATGCTCAACTGAGCACTAATTGCTATCGAGGAGGTGCTATGCAAGATACCAAGGCGTTGAGTAATTCTGTGGCTAGTGAGCGCCCTGCGGCGATGCGCTGCCACCTGGATCTGCAGGCCAGCATGCTGATGGTGCTGTTCTGCCTGGCGCTGGGGTTTCAGCAAGTGGCGATCAAGATAGTGGCGACGGATATCTCTCCGCTTGCACAGGTTGCTCTACGCTCCTCTCTCGCTGCGCTGCTGGTGGCGGCCCTGGTGCATTGGCAAGGTATTCGGCTGGCCGATATAGGTGCCCACTGGCTCCCCGGCCTGCTGGTGGGCTTGGGGTTTAGCGCCGAGTTCACCTTCGTGGCGTGGGGGCTTAACTACACCCTGGCATCGCATATGTCGGTATTTCTCTATACGGCGCCGGTATTCGCTGCCCTGGGACTGCACTGGCTTGTGCCGGGTGAGCAGTTGACGCGGCGCCAGTGGGTAGGCATCGGGCTGGCTTTTGGCGGGATGGCCTTTGCCATGGCGCCCGACACCGAGATCGAGCATGCCGCCGATATCTTGCGCGGCGATATGCTGGGGCTATTGGCCGGCCTCAGTTGGGCCGCGACCACCTTGGTGATACGCCGCTCCTCCCTCGCTGAGGTGCCTCCGCTGCAAACGCTTTACTACCAGTTGGCCGTCGCAGGGCTTCTCTTGCTGCCTGCGGCTGCCTGGTTCGGCGATCTGGGCCGCATCCAGCTAACCGGCGCTGTGGTTGCCAGCCTGACCTTCCAGACGCTGGGCATCTCGCTGGCTGCGTTGCTGCTCTGGTTCGCGCTGCTCAAGCGCTACTTCGCTTCGCAGTTGGGCGTCTTTTCACTGCTGGCACCGATATTCGGTGTGCTGTTTGGCGCTCTGCTGCTCGGCGAGCCGCTGACGCTCAATTTCCTGATGGGCGGCGCGGCGCTTATGGTGGGACTATTGATCGTGACCCGCTGATGGGGGAGGTCAGCATGAGCGGCACCTCACCCGCCTCGTCGGCTAGCAGCCACTTGCGGCCAAAGCCGCTCATGCAGCGCAGCCGTTCGGCGATCTCGGCATAGCAGCGAGTCTCGCCGAAGGGAATGGTAGCCAGCGCGGTCAGCGCACACGGTCGGGGAGCAGCGCCCTCGCTGGCGATGAACGTGATGTTGGTAAGCCCATCGCGTGATTGGCATGGCGCTTCAATGGCGCTTGTTTTGATAATGCGTCTCGTTTGTTTCATGATGTGTCGCTAACGATGTCATCGCAAAGTGACGCTGCCTGCCCTATGCCCACCTCACCACGCTCGCTGCTAAAGATGTTCCTCGGGGAACGACCGCGGCTGGTCCAACGGATCAGACGTATCGTCGACAACGAGGCCGAAGCCGAAGACTTGGCGCAGGAAACCTTCGTCAAGCTGTGGCATCGCCAGCCCAAAGACGATGACTCTGTAGGCCTGCTCTACCGTACCGCGCACAACTTGGCGCTCGATCATCTGCGCGCCCAGAAGGTACGCCAACGTCATCAAGAGACTGCTCAGGCAGAAGAGCAGGATAACGCTCACCCCAGCCCCGAGAGAGTCGCGGCTACGCTCGAACGCTGGGGCAATCTGGTGGCTGAACTGGATGCATTGCCTGAGCGCACGCGCCGTATCTTTCTGCTCAATCGCGTCGAAGGCGAAACCTACGCCGCTATTGCCAAGCAGTTGGGAGTTTCAATCAGCACCGTGGAGAAAGAGATGATGCGAGCGATGCGGGCATGCCGCCAGTGGCAACGTCGGCAGGAAGAAGAGTGAGGGAATCTGGCTGCTGAATCGTTATTAGAGAAGACAACCACAATTGCCGAAACAACGATGATCGTGCGATGAGGAGATGTACCAAGGTGGCGTTACCTTCCCAGGAAGCGCTCGATGATGAAGCCATTCAATGGTTTCTACGCCTGCGAGACCCCTCTGCCAGCGAGGCGGATCGGCATGCCTTCGAGGCATGGTTGGCGCAGAGCGAGCGACATGAAGAGGCCTATGCAGAGGCGGAGCAGCTATGGCAAGCGGTGGAAGCGCCGGCCAGGTTGCTCGCCGAGCGCGAAGCGAGTGCCCGCCCGGCCTCGTCGCACCAATCCTGGCCGTGGGCGGCGGCAGCATGCCTGCTGCTGACGCTACTGCTCGGCTTCGGTGCCTGGCGCGATCCCGGTCTGTTCGACAGGTGGATGGCAGACTTGGCCACGGCGCCGGGGCATAGCCAGCAGGTGACGCTGGAAGATGGCACCCGGCTGTTTCTCGATGCCGATAGCGCCGTGGATATCGTGATGACGGATGGCGGACGGCAGCTGACGCTGCGCCGAGGCCGGCTGTGGGTGGATGTGGCCAGCGAACCGGCACGTCCTTTTACGGTATTGGCCGGCGAGGCGAAAGCCGAGGTGGTGGGCACGCGCTTTGCCGTAGAGCGATTTGCCGACGACGTTCGCGTCTCCGTGGAGGAAGGACGTGTGGCGGTTTCTCGTGGTCAGCGTGACGAAAGCACTGAGCGAGTGGTGCTGGGCGCCAATCAGGAGGTCCAGCTTCACCGCGGATCGCTGCATGACGAGCCCAGCGAGATCGATGCCAGAGGCCGCCTGGCTTGGGCCCGGGGCCAACTGCTGTTCGACCAGATCGCGCTCGGCGAGGTCGCCTTGCAGCTCGAGCGTATGCTGCCAGGCCGAGTGGTCGTCAGTGGCGATGGGGCAACATCACATCGGCTTTCCGGCAGCTTCCCTGCCAATGATCCCGACGCCATTCTCGATGCCCTGGAAACGAGCTATGGTGATTTCTGGTGTATGGGAGGAGGTAGGAAGGGTGGCGTATCCTGTTGATTGATCACGACCAAGATCTCAATCAACATGAGTGGATACGCCATGACCGATTCTACCCTC
>NZ_JABFTW010000030.1:0-47388 GCF_021404355.1 Halomonas sp. MCCC 1A11062 | reverse complement strand
ACTTCCAGAAGCTGGAACTGGTCGTCAGCAACGTCAAGTTCCAGGACGGGGAGCAAGTGGTTGATCAATCAGACAGGAATGCGGCCTGATCGCCATCCACCAGATTTGACGATAACTCTCCAGTCATGCACCACCAGCGAAACCAGCGCACCAAACAGCAGGATCAGTACCAGGGGGCTGCGGAATTGGTGAGCAAACAAGCGTAATGCCTGACGGTCGGGCTCGCTGCGCAGGCTGCCTTGCCTCGCCGCTGACAGGCGCTCGCCGGCCAGCTCGGTGGACAAGCCCTGCTCGCTGCTGCCGAGCTCCGCCAGCAGTTGCCGGGCATCGCGGCTCCAGTAGGCGTCTTCTTTCGCACTGAGTGACATGGCCGCTCTCCCCATTTGTCAGCGCAACGCCCGCCGCGCAAACCATAGACCTGGCAGCATGGGTAGCCAGAGGGTCATGCCGCGCAGCAGCAGCGTGGCCGTGAGGGCAGCCTCGAGAGGAACCCCGAGTAGCGTGAGCATCGCCACACAGCCGGTCTCGAAGGTGCCGAGCCCCAGGGGAACCGGTGTCAGTGTGGCGATGATCGAGGCGATCACGAAACTCGGCAGCGCTACCCAGTACGAGACTTCCAGCCCGATGGCCTGGAGCAGGACCCACAGGGTGGCCGCGTCCAGCAGGAAGATGGCTGCCTGGAGCGCCGTGGCCCGCAGCAGCAGGGACGGACTGCGCATGAGGTGCCCCGGCGCGTGGCCCACTTCCTCGAAGAACTGCGCGAGGCGCGGCCAATACTTCAGGAGCGGGGCGAAAAGGCGGTAGCCACGACGCTGCACCACCAGAAGCCCGGCGGGAATCAGTAACGCCACCGCACAGAAGGCGCCCACCAGCACGATTACCCAAGCCTGCACTGCGTGGTAGAGCCACAGCAGCCCCAGGCTGACAAGGGCGAGCGACAGATAGGCGAAGTAGTAGGTAACGAGATCCAGCACCAGGGTCGCCATGCAGAGTTCCGGCGCGACTCCCCGGCGACGCAGGGCTGCAATGAAAAAGCCGGCACCGCTGACCCCGCCACTCGGCAGCGCCTGATCGGAAAATAGCTTGGCGATACCCAGCGGCACTAGAGCGCGCAGGCTGAGCCCCACCTTGGCGTGGCGAAGGATTTGATGCCAGACAGCTGCGGCGCTGACGTAGGTCAGCAATTGAAAGCCGAGGGCCGCGAGCAGCCAGCGTGGCTCGGCATTGCGTGCCAAGCGAGCGAAGCTTTCCAGTTCGCCGAGATGGGTAACGATGAGCACCAGCCCCAACAACAGCACCAGCCCGACATACCAGGAACGCAGGTGCCGCTTCAGGAAAGCGATAACGCGTCGCCGCGGACTGGCTCTACCGTTCGAGGGGAATGGACTGGTCATGGCACCTGTCGATCCCGTCGATAGGCCGGCGTCCGTATGAAGGAGGACGGAAACGGAGCTGCTGCGAATCCATGATGCACGACCATCCGGCCTCCCAGGAGCTGGCGATTCAAGTCTGAATCGCACAACCAAGCTCACCTGACGACTTAGATTCGTGTCCTGCACTCGACGCGGATGACGAGAAGCGCTACATCAATATGTATGTCCGCAAGGAGAAGGAGGCAAGCCAATTACGTGAACCAGAACAGGCACTGGGAGTGAGGCAGCGTCAATCATGCTACCCGACGAGGAGTTAGGTGAAGAAAAGGGGCACGCTTGTCACGAAGTGAGTCCGCAGACGACTCCCGAGGTCGAGATGCTCGACGCCTACTCGCGGGCCGTCATCGCCGTGGTGGACGCAGTGGGTCCCGCTGTGGTCAGCCTCTTCACTAGTGGTAACCCGAGCCATGGCGGTGTCGAGCAACAAGGTGCAGGCTCGGGCGTCATACTTGCTCCGGATGGCTATCTGCTGACCAACAGCCACGTGGTCGGCAAAAGCAAACAACTGAGGACGGTTTTCACCAGCGGACAAAAAACCACAGCTGCAGTGGTGGGTCGAGACCCCGATACCGATTTGGCTGTTCTGCGGGCCGAGGCCACCGCTCTGCCCTACGCCACGCTGGGAGACTCCAGCCAACTTCGTGTTGGGCAGTTGGTTATTGCCATGGGCAATCCGCTGGGTTTCGAGTCGACAGTTTCCACCGGTGTCATTAGCGCCCTCGGACGCACCTTCCGGAGCCAGAATGGACGACTTATCGAAAACGTCATCCAGCACACCGCCCCCCTGAACCCCGGAAACTCTGGTGGTCCGCTGCTGGACTCGAGGGGGCGCGTGATCGGCATCAATACAGCCATCATTGCCGCTGCCCAAGGGATCGGCTTCGCCATACCTGCTAACACGGCCAAGTGGGTGGTGTCTCACCTGATCAGGCACGGTCGGGTAAAGCGCAGTTACTTGGGTATCCACGCCCGTGACCGAAAATTGGATCGGCGCTTAGCCCGTTTGCACCGTTTGGAGCAAGAGACAGCCGCCGAAATAATGATGGTGGATCCGCAAGGCCCGGCTAGCAAGGCCGGCCTCAAAGAGGGCGACCTCGTCGTCGCCATCGATGAAAAACCCCTGTTCAGCGTCGACGATCTGCAACGGTCGTTGGCGGAGCACAAGCCAGGAATAGCTGTCAGGCTGATGTTCATCCGCAGGCTTGAGCTACTCAATGTGATGATCGAGCCGGTTGAAGCGAACTGATACGTCTCATGTAGGGCAGTTCAAGCTCTCGCATCATGAAGCCTATGTGCTTACAACGACCGTCTCACCCGGGACTGTGGCCGGTCAGGCCACGGCGGGATCCGCCGGCTGTTCATCGCTTCGCATCGTCGCGAACGATACGTCCGTCCACCAGTTCGATGACCCGGTCGCAGCGCGCCGAAATTCTCGGATCATGAGTGACGATCAGCACCGCGCAATCGTGTTCGGCATTGAAGCGACGAAACAGCTCGAACACTTCATCGGCACTGGCGGTATCGAGGTTGCCGGTGGGTTCGTCGGCCAGCAGCAGCACCGGCTGGCTGACCAGGGCCCGGGCAATCGCCACGCGCTGCTGCTGGCCGCCCGAGAGTTCGTTGGGCCGCCGGGACGCAAGGGCAGCCAGACCTACCGCGGCCAGCAATCCCCTGGCCCTGTCGATCATCGCGGCAGTCGGCCGACCTTGCCGAATCATCAGCGGCATCAGCACGTTGTCCAGCACGCTGAAGGCCTGGATCAGGTGATGAAACTGGAAGACCAGGCCGATCGTGCCACCGCGCAGGTCGGTGCGTTCCTGATCGTCCATGGCACTGGTCGGCCGCTCGAGCACGAACAGCTCTCCCGATGTTGGCGTGTCTAGCAGGCCGATGAGGTTGAGCAGCGTACTCTTGCCCGAGCCGGAGGGCCCGGTGAGGCTGGCGAAGGTACCGCGATCTAGGCGCAGGTCGATCGCATGCAGCACTTCGTTCTCCACCGGGGTGCCTACGTCATAGGCCTTGCACACGCCGGCCAGCCGCAGCACCTCGTTGCCCTGAACCTCGTGGTTCTCAATCTCATGGCCCTCCATCTCATGGCTCCTAGACATGGCGAATGGCCACCGCGGGGTCGAGTCGGGCCGCGCGGCTGGCGGGCCAGGCGGCGGCAGCAAGGCCCGCCATACTCGCCAGCGCCATGGCCGCCGGAATGAGCCACGGGTTGAAGCCGATCACGAACAGGCGGGGGCCGAACACGTCGAAGGCCAGCACCAGCAGCGAGCCGAACAGTGCCCCCAATCCCCCACCGGCCAGCCCCAGCAGTGCCCCCTGGATCAGAAACACACGCAGGATTCGCCCCCGGCCAAGACCCATTGCCCGCAGAATGCCGATCTCGCGGGTGCGCTGCACCACGCTGACCGCCAGCACGCTGGCGATGCCGAATGCCACCGAAAGGCTGACGAAGCTGCGAATCATGGTCGTGGAGAGGGTCTGGGAGCGCAGTGCATTGAGCAGCTGCGCATTCGTCTCCATCCAGCTCTCCACGCGCTGTCCGGTTAGCGCCTCGAGGCGAAGCGCTAACCGGTCGGCAGCGAACACCTCCGCTACCGTTAGTTCGAGCGCCGTCACTCCCCCGGGCAGGTCAAGGAGGCTGCGAGCCTCGTCCAGGTCGAGGTACATGAGCCGATTATCGATCTCGCGTACCCCCAGCTCGAAGACCCCCGCCACGGTCATGACCACGGTGCGCTCCCCGGCGGTGTCGAGGCGCATCCGGTCACCGCTCTGAAGACCCAGGTCATCGGCCAGCTCCCGGCCGATCAGTATCTCGCCGGGACGCAGCCGGAACACCCCTTCGACCATGTGGTCGGCAATGGGCAGGATGGCCCGCAGCCGCTCCGTGTCGGCCCCGATGATCGAGACCGAGCGGTTGGCGCTGCCGCGCACCGCCAGGGCCGGACCGCTGATCGTCGGCGATACCGCGGTCACGCCCGGCCAGCGATCGAGCACGGGCACCAGCGCCTGCCAGTTGTCGATGGAGCGCAGGCGCTGCGGTCTGCGGTCCTCCAGCACCAGGGCTATCGGCGCCGGGTCCTGCAGCGGCAGTACGCGATTGAACTCCTCGGGCGGCAGCAGGCGAATGTGAGCCTGCGTGCCCAGGGTGCGCTCAATGATATTGGCTTGGAGCCCGGAGATGAGAGCACTGATGAAGACCACCACGGCCGCCCCCACCATGATACCGACCAGCATCAAGGCGGTCTGGGCGCGTCCATCACGCAGCAGGCTCCAGGCGATGAACCCTTCGATCCACATGATCGTCACCGTATGAAGGAAAAAGGCTCCCGGGACGAGGCGGGTGCCCCCTGCTCCGGGTGTTCGGTTAGGTCAGGCCGGATGCGCTGCCCCGGACTGAGGCCAGGATCGGTCAGCACGATCTCGCCCGCCCCCAGACCTGCGGTAACCTCGGAGTGAAGCAGCCCCCTCAGCCCCAGGCTCACGCTGCGAGGTGAAACACGGCCCGCCTCGACCCCGTACACTTGGGCAGAGGCGCCCTCGACCCCGAATATGGCATCGTTGGGCACTATCAACGCCCGCTCACGGCGCGCAGTTTCCACATTGACCGAGACGGTCATGTCCTCACGCAGAAACCAGGGCTCCTCCTCCATGACCAGCCGGACGTCCACGGTGCCGCGGGCGGCGTCGACGATCGGTGCGATCAGGCTGATCGTGGCGTCGAACGGCTGGTCAGGATAGGCGTCGGTGACACAGCGGGCACGCTGCCCCACGGCGAGCTGACCGAGGTGCCGCTCGTCGAACGGCACCCGCAGTTCGCGCTGCCCGGTGCGAGCGATCTCCAGCAGTACCCGGCCGGGCTGCACCACATCCCCCGGCTCCACGTTACGAGTCAGTACCGTGCCGGTGACGGGAGAGTGGATGACGGCACGCTCCAGGCCCGCCTCGGCGGCGGCCAGCCGTGCCCGCAGCAGCGCCTCCTCCGCACCGCCCGCTGCCAGCGCTTCCACGTCGAGGCGCGAACGCTCCAGGGCGGCCCGGGCCGCGGCTTCGCGCTCTTCGGCCTGCTCTACCGCCTGACGCGAGACCATGTTGCTCTCCAACAGGCGGCGTACACGCTCATGTTCGCGCTGAGCCTGCTCGAAATGCACCCTGGCGTCGGCAAGTCCGGCCTCGGCCTGGGGCCGCCGCGCGCTCTCCAACTGGCGAAGTGCCGCACGAGTCTCCTGCACGCGCTCGGCAAGTTCCGATGAATCGAGCACCACCAGGACGTCGCCGGGTTCGACCTGCTGCCCTTCGCGTACCAGGCGCTCGGTCACCCGCCCCACGATCTCGCTGCCGATCTGCGCCCGCGACGAGGCCACCACCCGGCCGCTGGCCACCACCTGCTGGGTCAACGCGCCCTCTTTCACTGCATACGCCGTGGCAGCGACAGGCATCCGCCAGTAGACGAGCCCCACGACCATCATGGCGACCAGCGTAACGAGGAGAACGATCCTTCGGCTCATGGGCATCTCACGTTCTGCCGCCATCCATCGCACGAAGTCAGGAAGAAAGCCCCGTTCCGGACGGTTTCATGGCGGGGAATTCATCGGCGGTCAGCGCCTCGCGCTCCAGCAGCATGGTGGCGCCGGCGATCAGCTCATCCCGGCGCCGTTCCAGGATCTGAGAAGCCTGGGTATAGGCGTCTGTCACCAGGTTACGCACCGCGAGATCGATCTCGCGCCCGGTCGCTTCGGCATAGTCCTTGGGATGCGAGGTACCGTAGAAATCGTTGCCCAAGAAGGCTTGACGGTCTTCTTCATAGACTACCTGACCGACGGAATCCGCCATGCCGAAGCGGGCCACCATGCGCCGTGCGATGTCGGTGACCTTGGCCAGGTCATCGGCTGCGCCGGTGGAAATTTCGCCGAAAATGAGCTGCTCGGCGGCCCGTCCGCCCATGAGCACGACCATGCGGTTTCTGAGTTCGGTGGTGGTCTGCAGGAAGCGATCCTCGGTCGGCCGCTGGATCGTATAGCCGAGTGCTCCCACACCGCGCGGTATGATCGAAACCTTGTGGACGGGATCCATGCCGGGTAGCGTCGCCGCGACCAGGGCATGCCCCATTTCATGATGCGCCACCACCGCGCGCTCATGCGGATTCAACAAGCGGCTCTTCTTCTCGAGTCCGGCGACGATTCGCTCGATGGCATTGGTGAAGTCCGCCATGGCCACGGCGTCGGCCTCCCGCCGGGTCGCCAGCAGCGCCGCCTCATTCACCAGGTTGGCGAGATCGGCTCCGGTAAAGCCAGGGGTCAGCGCCGCCAGGTGGTCGAGATCGACATCGGCGCCCAGCTGCCAGATCTTCTTGATATGCACCTCGAGAATGGCGAGACGCCCGCTGCGCTCGGGCCGGTCGACCAGCACCTGACGGTCGAAGCGTCCGGCACGCAGCAGGGCAGGATCCAGGATCTCCGGACGGTTGGTCGCCGCCAACAGCACGATGCCTTCGGAAGGGTCAAACCCATCGAGTTCAGAGAGCAACTGGTTCAGGGTCTGTTCCTTCTCATCGTACCCCCCTGTAATACCGGGACCGCGTGCCCTGCCGAGGGCATCCAGCTCATCGATGAAGATGATGCAGGGCTTGGTGCTGGCCGCTTGTGCGAACAAATCCCGCACCCTGGCGGCCCCGACACCGACGAACATCTCCACGAACTCCGAGCCGGAGATGGAGAAGAACGGCACCCCCGCCTCGCCGGCAACGGCCCGCGCCAGCAGGGTCTTGCCGGTACCGGGCGGGCCGACCAGCAGAATGCCCTTGGGAATATGGGCGCCCAGGCGGCCGTAGGTCTTGGGATCGCGCAGGAAGGCGACGATCTCCTTGAGTTCTTCCTTGGCCTCATCGACACCGGCAACGTCGTCGAAGGTGACCTTGGTATCGGTTTCTACATAGACCTTGGCCTTGGACTTGCCAACGGACATCAGTCCGCCCAGGCCCTGCTTCTCGGCGAAGCGGCGGAAAAAGAACATCCAGATCAGATAGAAAATGCCGATGGGCAGCACCCAGGACATCAAGTTCTTGAAAAAGGTGCTTTCGACTTCCCCGTCATACTTTATGCCGTGCTGGGTCAGCATATCCGCGAGCGGCGGATCTACCCGATAGGTGATGAAAGAAGTACGACCATCGGGCTGCGGTTGAGTGAACTGGCCCACGATGCGCTCAGGTCCCACCACGACGTCAGTGATCTTGCCTTCATCCAGCAGCTGTACGAATTCCGAATACGGTATTGGATCTACATGGCGCCAGTTCTCGAACCAGCTGAGAAAAGCCAGCCAAAGGAGGACCGCGGCGATTACATACCCGAGATTGATCCGCTGTTTCTTGTCCATCTCATGTTACCGCCCAAGCGCTCAATGAGATTCACCTGATCATAGCCCACGCAGCCAGAATAGGACGGGGGTAGGTAGAGAGTCTTGATCCCAGGCAAGTTTGATGAATATCAATGGCCGAAGCGACGAAGCCTGCAATACTGGTGCTTGAGTTCATCGGACCACCGCGACGGCGATTGCCCGCGGCCACCCCGCCTCGATCATGGAGGCCATGTCATGTCACCCGATTCACCCAACCCGTCCGACCCAGATGTCACTCCCCGGGACGCCCCCTGTGAACGACTACCCGCTACTGCGGAGCGCCCCAACCCAGGGTTCTACTCCACCCATGCCATGGACCGGGCCTTCAAGGCCAACCTGGCCAGACTGACCGCCGGCATCACCCCGGCCGGCCTGGCCAGCGTCTATTTCGAATGGCTGGTCCACCTGATGCTCTCCCCGGGCAAACAACTGGAGCTGGGCGAGAAGTACACCCGCAAGCTCACGCGGTTCGGACAATACCTCAATCGCGTAGCGGCGGGGTCCGGTGCCGCTGCCTGTATCGAGCCGCTGGAGCAGGACCAGCGCTTCAGCGGCGAGGAGTGGCAGCGTTGGCCGTTCAACTTGATCTATCAATCTTTTCTGCTGACTCAGCAGTGGTGGCACAACGCCACCAGCGAGATCGACGGCCTTTCCCCGGAGAGCGAGCGGGTAGTGAACTTCATCACACGCCAGGTACTCGACCGGTACTCGCCATCCAACTCTCCGTGGTTGAACCCTGAAGTGGTTGCTACCACTATGGCGACCGGCGGACAGAATCTGGTAGTGGGTTGGCAGCACTTCATCGAGGACTGGGAGCGGGCCGTGTCCGGCAAACCACCGGTCGGTGCCGAGGCGTTCCGCGTAGGCAAGAACCTGGCGGTCACCCCGGGCAAGGTGGTCTACCGGAACCAACTGATCGAGTTGATCCAGTACGCACCAACCACGAAGCAGGTTTACGCGGAACCGGTGCTGATCGTGCCCGCCTGGATAATGAAGTATTACATTCTCGACCTCACGCCCGCCCAGTCATTGGTCAAATACTTGGTGGATCAAGGCCATACCGTCTTCATGATCTCCTGGCGCAACCCGAGCTCGGAGGATCACGACCTGGGAATGGAGGATTATCGTCGGCTGGGGCCGATGGCGGCGCTGGATGCGGTCTGTGGCATCACTGGCAGCCACAGGGTGCACGGGGTGGGTTACTGTCTGGGTGGAACGCTGCTCTCCATCGCGGCGGCCGCCATGGCGCGGGATGGCGACGAGAGGCTGGCTTCCCTGACCACCCTGGCCACTCAGGTGGACTTCACTGAAGCTGGCGAATTGATGCTGTTCATCGGCGAAAGCCAGGTCTCGTACCTGGAAAACATGATGTGGGATCAGGGCTATCTCGACGGCTACCAGATGGCCGGCGCTTTCCAGATCCTGCGCTCCAACGATCTGATCTGGTCGCGCATCGTGCATGACTACCTCCTGGGCGGACGCCAGCCCATGAATGCTCTCATGGCCTGGAATGCGGACCTGACTCGCATGCCCTACCGCATGCATTCCGAGTATCTGCGCCAGCTGTTCCTGAACAACGATCTGGCCAATGGGCACTATCGGGTGGATGGCCGACCGGTCGTGATTCAGGACATTCGGGCGCCACTGTTTGTCGTCAGTACCACCACCGATCACGTGGCTCCCTGGAAGTCCGTCTACAAGATCCATCTGCTGGCGGATTCCGATGAAGTAACCTTCGTGCTGACCAACGGTGGCCACAACGCCGGGATCATCAGCGAGCCGGGGCATTCTGGTCGCAGCTTCCGGATCGATACGCCACAGCGTGGCAAGTTTTACCTTGATCCGGAGACCTGGGTACAGTTAACACCGGAACAGGACGGCTCCTGGTGGCTATCCTGGCACCAGTGGCTGGCCAAGCACTCGACCAAACAGGTAGCTCCCCCGGCGATGGGCAACAAGCAGCACCCGGCCATCGCTGACGCTCCGGGAGAGTATGTGCTGGCCTCGTGAGCGTCGGCCTCTACCCCGCCCTGTAGCGGTGATGGTTGTGCCCTTCAATTTGCAAAGCGCTTACGCTGCACTGTCATGACCGACTAGAAGCCGTCAGCCAGCGATCTCTTCCTTGAGCGGGCGTATCACCCGGCAAGGGTTGCCGGCGGCGAATACGTCCTCGGGGATGTCCTTGGTCAACACGCTGCCGGCACCGATGACCGTACGGGAGCCGATGGTAACGCCGGGGCACAGAATCGCGCCGCCGCCGATCCACACGTCGTCGCCGATAGTGATTGGCTTGGCGGCTTCCAGACCGCTGCGGCGCTCTTCGGCATCGAGCGGGTGGGTAGCGGTATAGACCTGCACGCCCGGGCCGAACATGGTGTGATTGCCGATGGTGACTTGCGCCACGTCGAGGATCACGCAGTTGAAGTTGAAGAAGACCTTCTCGCCCAGGGTGATGTTGCCGCCGTAGTCACAGTAGAAAGGCGGCTCGATGAAGCAGCCCTTGCCCATGGCGCCGAACAGCTCGCTCAACAGCCGCTTGCGCTCCTTTCCCTGTGCGTCGCTGGTATCGTTGAAGGCCTTGGTCAACAGGCGGGCACGGTGGCGCTCACGAAGCAGCTGCGGGTCGCGGGGGTCGTAGAGCTCACCGGCCAGCATCTTTGCCTTTTCCACTCTCATCTCCTTGGTGCAGCATTTCTCGTATGTCCTGCTCATCCACCGTCCGGCCGAGCATGGTCTTGTACTGGATGAGATCCTCTTTCTGCATCACGGGTAGCTCGAGCCCCAGCAGCGTCATGGTTCGATGGCGGCTGAAGTCGATAGCGAGTTCGGTCCAGACTTGCCGACCGACATCGTAAATCGACACTCCCGAGGCGTTGCCGACCTCTACCTTGACGCCTTCATAGAGAAACTGAACGTACTCCAGATTCCAGCCCTCTTCCTTGTAGCGCTTCGCGGGCTTGGAGATATAGGCCTGCCCGGCTGCTACCACCTGAGCAAAGCTCTCTGCCGGGACGAAGAGATCGATGTCATGGAGCGGGCGGCTGGCACCATATCCCTTGGCAGCCAGACCGCCGCAGATGAGACAAGGGATATTTCTACTGCGCAGCAGCGAGACGATCCATTGCGCCGCGAGTTGCTCCCTTTGCGCTGTAGTGTGGTGGTTTTCTCGAGTCACTTCGCCCTCTCCATGCGCCAGATGCTCCTTGAGTCTCTACTCGCCCTACCTTGAATCAGTCCTGACCTTGATGAACGGTTCTGCCCAGCGCGGCTGGCAATCGCTCCAGTAAGCGCCAACTTACTCATGACCTCGCGCTATGCCAGCAGTCGCCACGCCAGCGGCAGGAAAAGTGCGCTGAATACGCCGACCAGACTCATGCCAAGGGAGGCGAACGCGCCGGCCTTGGGGCCGAGTTCGAAGGCACGCACGATGCCGATGGCGTGGCCGTTCACCCCCAGCGCGAAGCCGAGAATGCGCTGGTCGGTGATGTTGAGCAGACGCGCCAGCAGCGAGACGAAGATGGTGGTGAGCACGCCGGTGATGAGCAGGCCGCCCAACATCAGCGAGAGCGAGCCGCCGATCTGCTCCTGTATGCCCATGGCCAGCGGTGCGGTAACCGATTTGGGCGCCAGCGAGGCCAACACCGCGGGGGGAGCGCCCAGCAGCCAGGCAATGAGTACGGCATAGAAGGCCGCCAGCACGGCGGCGAGCGGCAAGCTGCAGAGAATCGGCTTCCACAGGGCGAAGATATGCTGACGCTGCTGATAGAGCGGTACCGCCAAGGCCACGGTGGCTGGGCCCAGTAGCAGAGTGAGCCAGGCGACGTTGCGCTGGTAGTCGGCGAAGTCGTAGCGTAGCAGCCACAGGCCGGCTGCCGTGAATACGGCTCCGATCAGCACCGCCGGACACCAGCTCGGCCGGCCCATGCGCTCGAACAGGGTCACGCCGCCGAGGTAGGCGGCCAGGGTCAGCGCTACGGCGAGGGTGGGTGTGTCGAGCAGTGAGTCGTACAGCGCGTTCAAGACAGGCGCTCCCGCTCGTTGCCGCTATCGGCTTCCTTGGGCATGAATCGCAGCATCAGCCACAGCGTGGTGAGCACGCTGAGGAAGGTGCCCACCCCCAGCGCGACCATTACCGCCGTCCAGTGGCCGGCGAACTCATCGATGACGAAGAACACCCCCACCACTCCAGGCATGATCAGCATGGCGAGCAGAGGAATCAGCGCCTGGCTCGCGGTGGCCACGCTCTCGTTCAAACGCCGCTTGACCAGCAGCCATGTCAGCAGCAACAAAAGCCCCGCCATGGCATGGGAAACCGGCAGTGAAAGCAGCTCGACGAAGGCATGGCCGAGCAGTTGGAAACCAAGTAGCCAGAGGAAACCGCGCAACAGCTTCATGCCATCTCCGACGCAGCCGAACAAAGTAGGTAAGCATCACTGGCTATCGGTTGAGACAGACAGCGACACCATGGGACAACCTACGAAATGTTAACACGCTATCATTCTGCGTGAGCGAGCAGCGCTGTATTACCTTACCCTTCTCTGCTCGCCTCGCGCTCCGCCACTGCCCGCGACGCAAACATCCAGGAAGGCAGCTCTGCGCGGCTCAGCCATGGCAATCTTGCCAACACGGCAATGATCACTAGTGCGAAAGCGAGCCGCGCCCATAGCAGACCGGAGAGGTCCGCTCCCATCAGCATGATCAGCAGCGTGTCTTCGATCAGGCTGTGGCACAGGCCAAGAAAACAGAGCGTGAGCACGATGTCCCGCGGGGTCAGGCGCCCCGAGCGCGCCTCACGCAGCAGCAGGCCCGCACCGAAGGTGAGCCCAAGGGTAATGCCGATGACGGTGATGTTGGCTGCCGCCGGACCGATGCCCAGCAACCGCAGCAGCGGATAGAGCAGCTTGTGGATCAGCCGCTCCACGCCCAGCCAACCTAGCAGCCTGAGCAGGCTCATCAGCGCGAAGATCACAACGAAGATGGTCGCCAGTGTCACGACCTGACCTTGCAGCCAGGCCGTCAGCGTCGCGTCTTGAACCGAGGGTTCCCACACCACTTGGTTGGCATGCTGCAGCCAGCCACCCCACGAATAGCTCAGATGCAGCAGCCAGCCCAACAGCCAGGCACCGCCTCCGCGCAGCACGATGGTCAACCACCAGGGTACCCCAGCCAAACGGGCCACCGCCCCCTCTATCGGCAGTGAGTGCCCCACGGCCATCAAGGTGCCCAGTATCGTGACCTGCGCCACGGTCAGCGGCGTATCCCGCGTAACCTCGAAGAAGATCACCAGGCCGGTGTAGATGTTGGTCAGCAGCGTAGCGGCCCACACCACGCTGAGCGGTTCCGGTAGCCCCAGAGGTGACATCAGCGGAGACAGCCACTGGCTGAGCAGTTCGGTCATGCCCAGCATCTCGAGCGCTTTCACGATTAGCAGCGCCGGCACCATCACCTTGAGCAGTGTCCAGTACACCTTGGCGGCTTCACGCAGGAGACTACCCACCGTACCGAAAAGAGGGGTAAGGCTTCGCCTTTCACTCATCCGTTGGCCCGACCCAGACGAAGGGGTTGTGGGCAACCTCCCACAGATACCCATCCGGATCGGCGAAATAGCCCGAGTAGCCGCCCCAGAACACCTTCTGGCCGGGCTTGACCAGCTTGGCGCCGGCAGCGACCGCCTGTTCCAGCAGCTCGTCGACCTCCGCCTCCGAAGCCAGGTTGTGCGCCAGCGCGATGCCGGAAAAGCCGCTGCCCTCGGGTGAAATGCCGGCATCCTCGGCCAATGCCTCGCGGCCATAGAGCCCCAGCCAGGTGCCGTTGAGGGTGAAGAAGGCCACCTCGGGCGGCGATTCCATACGCGGCAGGCCCAACCCTTCTTCGTAGAAACGAATCGATGCCGCGAGATCGCGTACGCCGAGCGTGATCATGCTGATTCGTGGCTTCATGTGGCCTCCCGTACAGCGCGAGATCTGCTATTTGCTAAGTATGGCCGGAAGCTCAGCCTCGGCACGGGAGGCCGAGCACTTATGCTGCCACTGGCTACGACGCATGCGGTAGAGACGCACCGGCTGATGGTTGAAGCTCAGCGTATCGAAACGGCTGAATCCTACCTTTTCGGCCACCCGCAGTGACGCCGCATGATCCGGCTCCACCAGCACGATGATCGAATCGAAGCGCCGCTCTTCGAAGGCGTGATCGAGAGCGGCGACGGCCGCCTCGGTAGCAAGGCCCTGACCCCAGTAGGGCCTGGCGAGACGGTAGCCCAGGTTCCACTCGGTAGTGCCCTTCACCTGTTCGGGCGAGACACCGCAGAAGCCGACGAACTCGTCGCTTTCGCCGCTCACCATGGCCAGCGGACCGGTGCGGTGCTGGATATAGCAGTCGAAGCACCAATCCAGGAACAGGCGGGTCGCTGCTTCGTCGCAAACGCCGTGTAGCGAATGACGCATGACTTCCGGGTCGGCAAGCATATCGGCAAGCGCGGGCACATCGGCGGTGGCCAGCGGCCGCAGCCGTAAACGCGGCGTTTCCAATTCGAACATGGTCCCCCTCCCTGGCAGCGCTCGTTTATCGGTGTCGGCTGGATGGCCCTGGTGTCACGGGTACGGCAATATCGAAGTGCAGCACCTCCTCCCGCGTGCCGAGCTTCGAATAGAGCTCGATGGCAGGAGTATCGCCATGATCCGCCTGTACGAAGACCACGTAGGCACCGCGCTGAGCGGCGATGCTTTGCAAATGCTCGATCAAGGCGGTAGCGATACCCTGCCGGCGATGCGCTTTTCCAACGGCCAGATCATAAATATAGATCTCACTGCGCGCCTGCTCGAACTTGTGCAGTACATAAGCAGCCAGACCGCCCACTACCTCATCCCCCTGGCGAGCCACCAGGGCAATGAAGGTGTCGCTGCCCAGCAATCGCTCCATGTAGGCCTGCCCCGGGCGCGCGGCGCCATAGGCTTCCACCTCGTTGAAGGCCTCGCCGAAAACCGTGAGCAGCTCGTGCATCAACGCCGTGTCGCCGGGATTTAGCTGGGTCAGGATGAAGGCATCGGGGGGCATGGGCTGAGCGCTCTCTTATCGAACCATTCTTTGGCTTAGCGAGCCATCCTCTGCGCCTGCTGCCTCAGCGCTTCGAACTCCTCTGCGCTGACGGCATTGCGCTCGGCATCGAGAATATGACCGCCAATGTCGGCAATGGCCTGAGTGATCTGAATCAGTGTGTCGGGATTACGTGCCACGCTGCGCTTGCTGATGAAGTGGATCAGGATGGAGACACCGGCCACGGTGGGCTGGTCATCGCCATCGTGAATGGGCGGCAACGTGCCCGGCGGCGACGAGTTGGCGATGGTCAGCTTGTAACCGGCGAGAGGGTCGCGGATGGTGTAAACGCCGAGCTTGGCGTCGTAGTGCGCGTTGTACTCCTTGAGCAGGCGGGCAAGACGCCGATTGGTGTCCAGGCCCGGCCAGTCGAGGATCACGAACAGGCACTGCTTGATTTCCTTGCTCGACACGACCTGAAAACGGCGCATCGGCTCAGGCTCGGTTGGCTGAGCGGACGGCACTGGCTCAGTGGACTGAGTAGGCGGCACTGGCTGAGTGTCGACTACCCGGGTCTGAACCCGCGGAGCGAGCTCGGCATCTTCGCGTTGACGTCGGCTCTTGATGAACGCCACGAAACACAGCAGCGCCAGCAACAGCGCGACACCCGCCACGATCAAAACGCTTACGACCGGATCCATCCTGCATACCTCGACCTTCACTGGCCCACGATATTACCCCTGCCACCTGCTCGCACCTGATGGGCAAACGTGTAGCCATTGTTATTTTACGTAATGCTACGCTCTTTTGCCACGCCGTGCATGCCGACTTCTCAACGTTGGAGGCCGGCCAAGGCGAGCTCACGACTTTACCATAGGAAACGCATTACGCTGCGTTGAAGCATTTCGATGGCAGCGCGGAGCGAGAGACTCCATGCTAAGGGTAACTCGAGCAGAAGAGGAGCCCTGCCATTCACGTGACGCTGGTCGCCAGTAGCGAACTGTCACGCCATGGAATGATGTGAAGGCCAGTGTTGTTGGTGCCGTCAACTCAGGAGTGCTACCCCGATGGTACGACTCGACAAGAAAGCCAAGCGGTTGTACGTGCTGGATACCAACGTTCTTCTGCACGACCCCGCTGCCTTGTACCAGTTCGAGGAACACGAGGTGGTCATCCCCATGACCGTGCTCGAGGAACTCGACAAGCTCAAGAACGGCCTGCGTGAGATTGCCCGCACCGCCCGCCAGGTCAGCCGCACCCTCTCCGACCTGACCAATCAGGTCACCTTCGACGAAATCCAGCGGGGCATCCCGATACCCCGCGCCGGCGGTACCACCCTCGGCAAGCTCCGCTTTCTCTGCTACCCAGAGCTGAAGCCGCTGGAGCACCTGGAGGAGAGCCCCGACAACGTGCTGCTGGCCGAGACCTGCCGGCTGCGTGACGAGCGCCCCGATGCTTCGGTGATCCTCGTTTCCAAGGACATCAACCTGCGAGTCAAGGCCGCCGCCCTGCACGTGCCGGTAGAAGATTACCTGACCGACCGCGCCTTCAGCGACAGCGACGTGATGCTCGAAGGGGTGCGTATCTATCCCGACGCCGAAGGCAGCAGCGGCCCCTGGGATCAGATGGAGGTCGAAGTCGAGGTGGAACGAGTCGACCACCATACCTTCTATCGCCTCGAGGGTCGGATACCCAGCGACTGGCACCTGGGCATGCTGGTTTCCGACAGCGAGAACGGCGCCAGCTTCGAAGCCATCGTGCGCGAACTGGGCCCCAACCAGGCGCGGCTGCAGTTGCTGACCAACTATCGCCACAAGGATGGCGTGTGGGGCGTACATGCCCACGACAGCCGGCAGAACTTCGCCCTCAACCTGCTGATGGACGACGACATCGATCTGGTCACCATTGCCGGCAGCGCCGGCACCGGCAAGACCTTCATGACCCTGGCCGCGGCGTTCCAGCAGACCCTGGACGCCAAGCGCTTCGAGCGCATCGTCTTCACCCGTGCGCCGATCTCGATGAGCGAAGACATCGGCTTCCTGCCAGGCACCGAAGAGGAGAAGATGTCGCCGTGGATGGGCGCCTTTCACGACAACATGGACAACCTGCTGCGCGACGAGCATGACGGCAGCACCAGTTGGAGCCAGGATGCCACCCGCAGCTTGATCGGCTCACGGGTGCAGATCCGCGCCCCTGGCTTCATGCGCGGACGCACCCTCAACGACACCTTTCTGATCATCGACGAGGCGCAGAACTTCACCCCGAAGCAGCTCAAGACTCTGCTCACCCGCGCTGGACGCAACACCAAGATCGTCTGTCTGGGCAACGTCGGTCAGATCGATACACCCTACCTCACTGCCAACACCTGCGGCATGGCGGCTGTGGTGCAGCGCTTCAGCAACTGGCCCCATGCCGGCCACGTGACGCTGCGCAGCGTTGAGCGCTCGCGCCTGGCACTGGCCGGTGAGGAGCTGTTGTAGACTCGAGCGATACAGTAGGAGCGCAGCATCGGGCCTGGCATCGCCGGGCCCGATGCCTTTGGTTGGCTCGGCCACAGCGATTAACCCAGCCACAGCCCAATCAACAGAACTACGGCCACCCCTACCATGAGCGGTACGGCCAGGCGGCGGAAGCTGCGCTCGAAACGCGGCAGTTCGCTGATCGTCGCGGTGGCTCGCGTTTCCCACTTTTGCAGGCGACCGCGCAGCCGCGAGCCGCGACTTTCTCCGGCTTCAGCCAGATCGTTGAGCAGGCTCAGCAGCCGGCTTGCCAGCTGCGCATACCACCACCAGAGATCCCCCGGCAGGAGCCGCTGGGCACGACGCCACCTGCGTTTGCTGCGCAAGGTAGCCAACAGCATCAGCGCTGCCACCACCAGCCCCAGCGAAACAGGCCACAACAGGCCCGGCCATTCCGCCAACGGCGGCCAGTTGGGGTGCCGGCCGGCGAGAGGCAGCCACAGCGGCACGCTCGAGGCAGCCACGATGCTGGCCAGCCAGGCCAGCGGCATGGGCGCGTGCAACGGGATACGGTAGCGGCCCCGCTCCTGCCACTGCCGCCACAGGGCGCGCGACATCAGCAGCGTGGTGCCGACGGCGGCCACGCTGAGCCAGGTGACCAGCGCTCCATGGCCGGCGTCATAAAGCAGCTCTTTGAAGGTCCATTTCGTCGCCAGCCCCGAGGTCACGGCCCCCGCCAGCGACAGCGCCGGCAACATGAGCAGCAGCCAGACCAGCCAGCCAGGCAGCCGGGGCGGATGCTCGCTGATGCCAACCCCGAGGAACAGGGCACCCTTGGTCAGGCCGTGATGGGCGGCGAACAGGGTGATGGCGACCAGCAGCCCGGGCCACAGCGGCGGTGAGACCATACCGACCCCGACCAGCGTCGTGATCATGCCCATCTGGCTGACACTGGAATAAGCCAAGACCGCCTTGGGATGGCGCTGTATCACGCCGTAAAGCGCCGCGCCCAGAGCCCCTGTCAGACCCAGCACGATCACCAACCTGCCCAACGGCTCGAGTCCGGTCGCTCCCAGCGGCAGCGTGCTCAGCCAGCCGACCAAGCCAGCCTTGATCATCACCCCGCTGAGCACTGCACTGGCCGGCGTCGGTGCCACCGGATGTGCCAGGGGCAGCCATACGTGCAGCCCGATCACCCCGGCCTTGACACCAAACCCCAGCCACAGCAGCGTCGCCATCCAGGCGCCCTGCTCAGCCGTGGCGATACCTGCGCGCAGCTCGGTCAGGGTGAGCACCTGGGCGGTACCGGCCGACCACAGCAGCCCGCCGAGTATCAGCCCCTCGCCGAGCACAGCCATGATCAGGTAGGCACGTCCACCCAGGTGGGCGTCGCGGTTGCCGGCGTGCACCACCAGGCCGTAGGCGGCAAAGGTCATGAGCGCGAAGCCCAGATAGAAACTGGGGATGTCCTCGGCGACGATCAGCAGCAGGTTGCCGGCCAGGGTCAACGGCCATAACAGGGCGAACCCCAGCAGGCGACGAAAGGCATCGCCATCGCCCGATTCAGCAGCCTGCTGCTCGACAACCAGGTATCCCCGGGCGTAAAGGCCGGCCAGGCCCCACAGCAAGGCACTGAACAACAGCCAGGGACGGCGGCCATCGTCGAGCTGCCAATTTCCGCCCAGCAACCACCCTTCCATCAGCAGCTGCGCTTCACCCGGCCATAGTGCCAGCAGCAGGGCTGGCATCGGAGCGGAGATCCACCAGTAATCGAGCAGTGCCGGGCGCGGGCCGGGGCGCCCCAAAGCCCCATTTTCCACGACAAGGAGCAGCACGTTGCGCAGCGCCAGCCCCAGCGGCCAGAGCAGCGTCACGGCCAGCAGCAGGCTCGGCATCATGGCGTGTACTCCTCGGCGGTCACGAAGGTGGCCAGATCCAGAGGACTGAACGGCAGCCCGGCGAACAGCCCCGCCATGATGCTGAACAGGGCCGTGGCAACCGCCGGCCACAGCAGCCAGCCGCTGGTCTCGAAGCGTCCGAGATGGCGCTCCTCAGGCCACTCGCCGACACCGTGGGCCGGCCCCGGGCGGAACCACAGGCGATAGAGAATGGGCAGGAAGTACGCCGCGTTGAGCAGGCTACTGGCCACCAGGACGATAATCACCCAAGGCATGTTCGCCTGCACCGCCCCCATACCCAGATACCACTTGCTGATGAAGCCGGCCACCGGCGGCAGTCCGATCATGCCAAGCGCTCCCACGGTGAAGGCGATACTGGTCAGCGGCATGCGCCGCCCGGCACCGTTGAGCTGATCGATCCGGTGGATGCCGAGCTCCTCGGCATAGTTGCCGGCACAGTAGAACAGCGTGACCTTCATCAGCCCCTGGTGCATCAGGTGCACGAGCCCGGCGATGGTACCGAAGGGTCCGAACAGGCTGATACCGAGCACGATGTAAGAGACCTGACTGACCGTGGAGAAAGCCAGCCGCGGTTTGAGTTCCTGCTGCGCCAGGGCGCGCATCGAACCGTACAGGATGGTGACGGTGGCGATGACCGCCAGCAGGGTGAGCAGGCCCAACTGATAGGTCAGGCCGATGCCGTAGACATCGTACACCAGCCGTACGATACCGAAGGCCCCCGCCTTCACCACCGCCACCGCGTGCAGCAACGCACTCACCGGCGCCGGCGCCACCATGGCCCGGGGCAGCCAGCCGTGCAGGGGCACCAGCGCCGCCTTCACCCCCAGGCCCAGCAGCAGGATCAGGAACAGCACGGTGAGCATCAGGTGGGCGTCCGGCCCCAGCTCGGCCAGCCGCTCGCGTTCACCGAAGGCAACGTCACCCACCAGGGCATGCAGGGCCACCACGCCGAGCAGCAGCAGCAGCCCGCCGGTCAGGGTGTAGCGCAGGTAGACCGTGCCAGCGGCCAGCGCCTTGGGGTGGCCGCGGTGCACCACCAGCGGATAGGTCGACAGCGTGAGCAGCTCGTAGAACAGCAGGAAGGTGAACAGGTTGCCGGCCAGGGCGATACCGATGGTGCTGGCCACGCACAGGCTGAAGAAGCCGAAGAAGCGCTTGCGGTTGGGCGAGTCCTCGAGATAACCGATGGCGTAGATGGTGGTCGCCAGCCACAGCAGCGACGACAGGCCGGCGAACATGAGGCCCAGCGCATCGACCTGGAACAGGAAGGTGACCCCCTGCACTACGGTGAAGCTGAAGCGGTACTCCGCGCCTTGGTAGCCCCCCAGCACCATCAGTGCCACCAGCCCCAGCTTGAGCAGCGCCGCCGTCAGGTTGAGCACGGTGCGCAGGCGCCAGGCCCGCTCGGGCAGCGCGAAGATCAACGGCACCATCAACAGCGATGTGGCCAACGTGGCCAGCGGCAGCCAGGCCTGGCTCATGGCGCACCTCCTGCAACCCGCAGCAGCGACAGCGGCCATTCCGCCACCAGCCCCAGCAGCAGCGAGGCCAGCGCCAGCATCAGGGCCAGGATCTCCATGCTCCAGGGTACGCGGCGGAACTCGCCAAGTTCGCCGCCTTCGACGAACGAATAGCGCAGGATGCGAAACACGTAGGCCGCGCCCAGCAGAGTGCCCATCGCCAGGGCGGTCAGCCACAGCCAGTATCCCCCCTCCAGCGCCGCCTGCAGCAGCAGCCACTTGGCGGTGAAGCCGCCGCTGGGCGGCAGCCCGATCAGGCTGATCGAAGCGATGCCGAAGCTGAGCAGCGACAGCGGCATGCCTCGACTGACGCCGGCCAGCCCCCGCACGCTGGACTGCCGCGTGGAGAAGACCAGATTACCGGTGGCGAAGAACATGCCCGCCTTGGCCAGACTATGCGCCGCCAGCTGCAGCCAGGTGCCCTCCCAGGCGGCGGCCGATACCGACGGCGAGGTGCCGACCATCAGCGCCAGCCCCAGCATGAGATAGCCGAGCTGCGACACCGTGGACCAGGCCACCACATCCTTCAGCTTGGCCGCCCGCCACGCCAGCAGCCCGCCCCAGACGACGGCGGCGCTACCCATGGCACCGAGCAGCCAGCCGGCCACGCTGGCGCCCGGCACCAGCACCAGGATCAGCTGCAGGGCGATGAAGAAGGAGCCCTTCACCACCAACGCGGCATGCAGCGCACTGACCGGCGTCCAGGCCGCGCCGTGCACCGGCGCCAGCCAGGCATGCAGGGGAAAGATCGCCGCCTTGAGCAGCAGCCCGGCGCTGAGCAGCGCCACCGCGACCCACAGCAGCGGGCCGGGCTCGGCCGCCAATGCCAGCCCGGCCAGGTCCAGGCGCTGCCAGGCGCCCAGCAGCAGCGCCACCCCGAGCAGGAACGCCAGCGAGCCGACCAGCGCCAGCAGCAGGTAGCGCATCCCGGCGGCCAGGGCTTCCACCCGCCCGGGCAGCAGCATCAGTCCGACCGCCGCCAGCCCCATCAGCTCCAGGCCGATATAGAGCGTAAGCAGGTCTCCCGCCAGCCAGATCAGCGACAGGCTGCTGGCCAGCGCGCCCTGCAGCGGCCACAGCCATGCCTGGCCGACGCGGGCGCCGATCTCCACGCTCAGGTAGGCCGGCGCGTAGGCGGCACTGGTCAGCGTCAGCAGCTGGGTCAGCAGCAGCAGCAGCAGGGTCAGGGCGTTGGCCCGCCAGTGCAGCTCCAGCGGGCCCAGCGCAATTAGCCAGGCCTGGGCGCCCTCGTCGAGCACCTGGCGCGAAAGCAGCGCCAGCGCCACCAGCGGCAGCAGGCAGACCAGGATCACCGGCCAGCTGCGCACCGGGCGGGTCAGCGCGCCCAGCACGCCCATCAGCAGCGGCAGGCCGAGCACCAGCAGCACCCAGTGCAGCTCCGTGGAAGTGGCGTGGGGAAGCACATGCAGGCCCAGGCGTTCGATCATTCGGCGCCCCGCCCTGGCGGATGGAAGGCCGCGGCGCTGAACGCCTCGAGTCCGTTGATTCGGCGAATCAGCAATGACCCAAGGGCAGTACCCAGCAGCGCAATCACCAGCCCGGTGATGACCAGGCCATGGCCCGCCGCCGGGGTGGTGTCACGCACCAGGGACATCAGCATCAGGAAAATGCCGGTGCCGATCACATTGAAGGCCAGCAGCCGGCGCAGCAGGTGGCGGTGCAGCGCGAAGGCCCACAGGCCCAGGCCGACCAGCCCCAGCCCGCCGAGGCGCAGCGGCTCGGTGCCGCTCTCGTTGGGGTGCGCCGCCAGCGCCATGCCCAGCATGGCCATCACCAGCAGGGCAGGCATCAGCCGCAGCAGGCCGCGCCGCCAGGTCAGCGGCACCGGGTCGCGCCAGCGCGTGAGACGCCCCCTTGGCGTGATCTCGCCGCGCCGCATCCCCAGTGAATGGAACAGGAACAGGCTGGTCAGCGCGGCGCCCAGCAGCAGCTCCAGCAGCGCCAGCCAGATGAAACCGGAGAGCCACCAGGTCAGCGCCACGCTCAGCGCAAAGAACACAAACCAGGCGCATGCCCTGACCATATGCCGGTCCAGCAGCGTCAAGGCTGCCAATACCGTCATGGCCAGGGCCGATAGCACCTCCAGAAATAGCGGCATGCACCGTGCCTCAGTGATGGCGGCGGTTCACGACCTCTTCGATCAACGCCTCGGACTCATCCTTGGGCACTTTTTCGAGCATGTCGACGGCTTCGTGGTAGTCGCACAGATAGCGCTTGCAGGACGCGCAGTGGACCTGATCGGTGGGGTTGCGTACCTGGTTGACGCGGTAGAGGTGGCTGCCGCATGAGGGACAGGCCACCGGCAGGCGGATATCCTCGGAAGTATCAGGCATCATCACAGTCTCCTTGTGTTGAATGTCCAGCATCGAGCGAACGGATTGGACGTTCTCGTCCAATACCTTGGGACTCATTCTGCCCGACTCAACCGTGGAAGGCCAATTTCGGGCAGGCGTCCCCTACTAGCCTGTCAGAGTCCGAGCTTTTGCGCCACGTAGTCGGCATCCTTGTCGCCGCGGCCGGAAAGGTTGATCAGGATATGGTGGTCCTGCGGCAGGCTGGGCGCCACCCGCATGGCCCAGGCCACGGCATGGGCGCTCTCCAGCGCCGGGATGATGCCTTCTACCCGCGACAGGGCCAGGAAGGCGTCGAGGCACTCGGCGTCGGTGGCGGTCTCGTAGTCGACGCGGCCCTGCTCCTTGAGGTAGCTGTGCTGCGGCCCCACGCCCGGGTAGTCGAGCCCCGAGGCAATGGAGTACACCGGCAGCGGGTTGCCCTGGCCGTCTTCCAGCACATAGCACGCCATGCCGTGGATCTCGCCGGGCTTGCCGAGCGTGAGGGTGGCGGAGTGGCGCGGCGTGTCGAGCCCTTCGCCCGCGGGCTCCACGCCTACCAGGCGGACTGCATCGTCATCGAGGAAGGCGGTGAACATGCCGATGGCGTTGGAGCCGCCGCCGACGCAGGCGGTGACGTGGTCGGGCAGCCGGCCGTGGCGCGCCAGGAACTGCTCGCGCGCCTCGCGGCCGATGATCGACTGGAAGTCGCGCACCATCTTGGGGAAAGGGTGCGGCCCCACCACCGAACCGATGGCATAGATGAAGTTCTGCGGGTCCTTCAGGTACTCCTCGAAGGCGCTGTCCACCGCGTCCTTGAGCGTGGCCGTGCCGCGCGTGACCGGCACCAGCTTGCAGCCGAGGATCTTCATCTTGGTGACGTTGGGGTGCTCCTTCTCGATATCCACCTGGCCCATGTGGATCTCGCAGGGAATGCCCACCAGGGCGCAGGCGGTGGCCAGCGCCACGCCGTGCTGGCCGGCGCCGGTCTCGGCGATCACCTTGGTCTTGCCCATGAACTTGGCCAGCAGCGCCTCGCCCAGGCAGTGGTTGATCTTGTGCGCGCCGGTGTGGTTGAGGTCCTCGCGCTTGAGATGCAGCTGGGCACCGCCAAGCTTCTGGGAAAGGCGCCGCGCGTGGAAGATCGGGCTGGGACGGCCGACGTAGTCGGCGAACAGCTCGGCCAGCTCCTGCTGGAAGTCGTCGCGTACGCGAATCTCTTCGTAGGCGGCGTGGATCTCGTCCATCACCGTCTTGAGCTCGGGCGGGATGAACTGCCCACCAAAGCGGCCGAAGAAACCTTGAGCGTCGGGAAGGTTGGCGTACGGGGAAGTGCTCATCGAGGGGTCCTGGGGGTAGCGGAAACGGATGCTGCCATCTTGCCCAGCAGGCACGGCCATGTCGATACAGCCAAGGGCGCAAACGCCGTTCAGGCCGCCGCAATGAGCCCCAGGTTGAGCAGCGTCAAGCTTGCCAGCAGCACGGCCACGTTGCGCCCCATCAGCGGCAGCAGCGGCGCCACTTCGCCCCGCTCCACCTCGGGCGGCAGCCGCAACAGGCCGTGCACCAGCCAGGCCAGCGGCGGCAGCGCCAGCCACATCAGCCAGGCCCCTGCGGGCAGGGCGTCGGCCAGCCAGGCCAGCGGCACCACGGCAAAGGCCGCGACCATCAGCAGCGCCACCAGCCGCGCCGCCCGCCTTGGCCCCAGGCGAATCGCCAGGTGGTCGCGCCCTACCCGGCGATCGGCCTCGATGTCGGGCAGCTGGTTGAGCAGCAGCAGCGCGCTGACCATGGCCGTGGGCACCAGCGCGACCGCCACCGCCGTGCCGCTCAGCGTGCCGGTCAGCGCCTGGTACCCTCCCGCCACCATCAGCAGGCCGAAGCCCACCCCGGGCGCCAGCAGGCAGAGCCAGGGGCGGCGGGTCAGCCAGCCGGTATAGGCCACCACCAGCGCCACCCCGGCCAGGCCGTAGAGCAGCAGGGCGGGCCCCGTGCGCCACAGGAACCAGGCGCCGATGCCGACGACGCCGGCCAGGCAGGCCTGCGCGGCGGCCAGCACCGCCCGGGCGGCCTCGGGCCGCGCCAGCAGCGCTCCGCTGCCGCCTGAGAACGGCGTGCGCTCGGTGAGCTCATCCAGCCCTGAGAAGAAGTCATAATGCTCGTTGAACAGGTTGACTGCAGCGTGAGCCAGCAGTGCCCCAAGCAGCACCAACAGGGCATCCCACCCAGCCACCGCGTGGCCGTCGGCCCAGGCCGCGGTGATCGCCAGGCCCGCGCACAGCGGCGCCAGCACCAAGAAGTTCGGCCGACTGCTGCGCAGGCAGGCCCGCGCGGCAGAAGGTGGCGCCGCCATGTCGTTCACGGGTTTCAGCTCAGGCGGGCGTTGAGCCAGGCGGCGATATCGCCGACCTGCTGCGGACAGACCGCATGAGCCATGGGATAGCTGCGGTAGTTGACCGGATACTCCAGCGACTGCAGGCGCTGCTGGGCGGCCTTGCCCAGCGCTTCGGGCACCACCGGGTCGAAGGATCCGTGGTGAATCTCGATGGGCAGCCCGCGGTTGGCTTCGTTCAGCTCGATGGTCTCGGCGGTAGCGAAGTAGGTGGACATGGCCAGCAGCCCACCAAGCGGGGACGGGAAGGAGAGCGCTGCCTGGTAGGCCACCGCCCCTCCCTGGGAGAAGCCGGCGAGAATGATGCGCCGGCTGTCGATACCGTGGTCGATCTGCTCCTGCACCAGCGCCTGGATGCGCTCGGCCGAGGCCACCAGTTGCCGGGTATCGACACGGCGGTCGAGGCTCATCTCGTAGATGTCGTACCACGCCGGCATCACCATGCCACCGTTGATGGTCACCGGCAGCCGCGGTGCATGGGGCAGGATGAAACGCACATCGAGCCCCTCTTTCAGCGTCAGCGCCGGCACCAGGGGCTCGAAATCGTGGCCGTCGGCGCCCAGGCCATGAAGAATGAAGACGCAGGCGTCGGCCGGACGGCCGCTTCTGGGCTCGATGATCAGTTCGCCGGGATGGCTCATGGCGGGTTCCTTCGTCGTGGCTCGTATCAACCCGACACCCTACCGCAAAGCCATGACCACGGCGAGCGCCGGGCGGCTCAGAACGGCCACACCAGCGGAATCAGCACGAGGGCGACGATCGCCGTCAGCACGTTGAGTAGGCCGCCCACGCGCAGGAAGTCGCCGAAGCGGTAGCCACCGGGGCCGTGCACCATCAAGTTGGTTTGATAGCCGATGGGCGTGAGGAAACTGGCCGAGGCGGCGAACATCACCGCCACTACGAAGGGCATGGGATTGACGCCAAGACTCTCGGCGCTGGCCATGACCACCGGGAAGGTGATCACCGCCGCCGCGTTGTTGGTCACAAGCTCGGTCAGCAACGCCACCAGCAGATAGGTGCCGATCAGCAGCAGCAAGGGGTTACCGTCGGCCACACCCAGTGCCAGCCCGGCCAGGGTGGCCGCCGCACCGGAACTCTCCAACGCCGCGCCCAGACCGAAGGAAGCGGCAATGGTGAGTAGTACCTGAGTATCGAGCCCGCGCTTGGCCGCCCCCACCGAGCAGCAGCCGGTGGCCAGCACCAGCACCGCGCCCAGCATGGCAGCGTTCATCATGCTCATCACGCCGAAGGTGGCGAGAGCCACCACCCCCGCCAGGATGCTCCAGGCCAGCCAGGCCTTCTCGTGCTTGGGACGCGCCTGGCCGTTGACCTGACTGATCAGCAGGAAGTCGCGCGACTGGCGGTGACGCTCGATGAAGGGCGGGCGTGCTTCCAGCAGCAACACGTCGGCGGGCTGCAGGCGCACCTGGCCGAGGTTGCCGGCCACTCGCTCGCCGCCCCGACACACCGCCAGCACCGCGGCGCCATACAGCGTGCGAAAGTGGCCGTCGCGAATGCGCTTGCCGACGAACTGGCACTGGTCGGAGACCACCGCCTCCACCAGCCGCCGCTCCTTGAAGTCTTTTTCAAGACTCGACTCGCCATGGCGCGACGGCATCAGACCGCGAATCTGCTGCAGTTCCACGGCGCCGTCGGAGGTGCCAGCAAAGACCAGCCGGTCGCCACCCTTGAGCCGTTCGCCCGGCCCTACCACGCTGACCACGTTGCCCTCGCGCTCGATCTCCACCAGAAACAGCTCGCAGAGGTGGCGCAGGCCGGCCTCTTCCACGGTGCGGTCTACCAAGGGGCCGTTCGGGTCGACCTCCATCTCGATGGTGAACTCGCGGGGATTCTCGAACGCCGACGCCGTACCACGACGCTCCGGCAGCAGGCGCGGCGCGATGACGATCAGATAGAGCGCTCCGATCAGGGCCACCGGCAGCCCCACCCAGGCAAGATCGAACAGCCCCATCGCCAGCCCAGGATAGCGCTCCACCAGCAGGCCATGCACCACCAGGTTGGTACTGGTGCCGATCAGCGTGACGGTGCCGCCCAGGATCGAGGCGAAACTGAGCGGCATCAGCAGCCGGTGCGCCGGCAGCTTCAGGCGTTGGCTCCAGCTGAGCACGGCGGGGATATAGGTAGCGACAACCGGAGTATTGTTGAGAAAGGCACTGAGGGCAGCGACCGGCACCACCAGCCTCACCAGCGCGCCACCCTCGCGACGAGGACGCCCCAGCACATGGCGAATGATCAAGTCGATACCGCCGGTCTCACGGATGCTAGCCACCAGCACGTACATGAAGGCCACGGTGAACAGACCGGTACTGGAGAAACCGCCCAAGGCCTGGCTCGGGTCGATGATGCCGAGCGTCAGCAGCAGGATGACCGCCCCCAGCAGAACGATGTCCGGGCCGAGGCGCGAAAAGGCCATCAAAGGGAAAACGGCCATGACCACGGCCAATGAGATCCAAGCATCCAGCGGCATGTGCGAGGGTTCCGTTCACAAAGGTGCTGAGCCATTGTGAAGGCTGCCGCATATTCTAAAAAGTTATTTTTAGAAATTCATTAATGCCAAAAATGCATATACCTTGCACACGAGAAACGCATGCACAGCAACGCAAAAGGCCCGCTTGCGCGGGCCTTTCGTCGCCACCGAGGTGGCACATCAACTCATGGTAAGCCGAAGCTTAGCCAATGACCTTGATGTTGGAAGCCTGAAGGCCTTTCTTGCCCTGAGTGACGTCGAAGGAGACCTTCTGACCGTCCTGCAGAGTCTTGAAGCCGTCAGCCTGGATCTCGGAGAAGTGAGCGAACAGGTCGTCACCGTTGTCGTCCGGAGAGATGAAGCCGAAGCCCTTGGTGTCGTTGAACCACTTGACAGTACCGGTAGCCATTATCGAATTCCTCTAATAGCATTGATTTTCCGGGAAATACCCGAGTTGCAGTGGGTAAAACAAGAAACTTTTCACCGGGAAATCAAGACGCCATGAGCGTTTCGATAACCACTTGCGATGTTCGACTTGCTAACCAACTGCACGCATCTTGCGCTCTTCGTCCCCACACGTCAAACACTATTTTGTGTAGGTGACGTTAATGTTACCTCGATTCGAGAATCCAGGCAGCCGCCTTCTCGGCGATCATCAGCGTCGGCGAATTGGTGTTGCCGCTGGTGATGGTGGGCATCACGCTGGCGTCCACCACCCGCAGTCCCTCGACGCCGCGCACCCGCAGATGCGAGTCCACCACTGCCATGGGGTCGTCGTCGCGGCCCATCTTGGCCGTGCCCACCGGATGGAAGATGGTGGTGCCGATATCGCCCGCCAGACGCGCCAGGTCTTCGTCGCTCTGGTACTGCACACCGGGCTTGACCTCTTCGGGACGGTACTTGGCGAACGCCGGTTGCTCGGCGATTCGCCGGGTGACCCGCAGCGAGTCTGCTGCCACGCGGCGATCCTCTTCGGTGCTGAGGTAGTTGGGCGCGATGGCCGGGGCCTGACGCGGGTCGCGACTCTTGATACGCACGCTGCCGCGGCTGGTGGGGTTGAGGTTGCACACGCTGGCGGTGATCGCCGGATAATCGTGCAGCGGCTGGCCGAAGGCCTCGAGGCTGAGCGGCTGGACGTGATACTCGATGTTGGGGTGTTCGTATTCGTCGCTGCTGCGGGTGAAGATGCACAGCTGCGAGGGGGCCATGCTCATCGGCCCGGTGCGGCGCAGCAGGTACTCCATGCCGATCTTCGCCTTGCCCAGCCAGGAGGCGGCCAGGGTGTTGAGGGTCTTGGCTCCGGTGACCTTGTAGACCGAGCGGATCTGCAGGTGATCCTGCAGGTTCTCCCCTACCCCGGGCAGCTCGTGAACCAGCGGAATGCCGTGCTCGGCCAGAAGGGCGGCCGGGCCGATGCCGGAAAGCTGCAGCAGCTGCGGCGAACCGATGGCGCCTGCGGCCAGGATCACTTCACGCTTCGCCTTCACCCGGCTGACGCTGCCGTTGCGTTCGAGTTCGACGCCGGTGGCGCGGGGCTTGCCGCTCTCATCGGTGTCGAACAGCAGGCGGTGCACCTGGGCGGAGTGCCACAGGGTGAAGTTGCTGCGTTTTTCGCACACCGGGCGCAGGAAGGCCTTGGCGGCGTTCCAGCGCCAGCCGTCGCGCTGGTTGACCTCGAAGTAGTCGACGCCCTCGTTGTCGCCGCGGTTGAAGTCCCGCGTGCGCGGAATGCCCGCCTCCACTGCCGCTTCGGCGAAGTCATCGAGCACCTCCCACTTGAGCCGCTGTTTCTCGACCCGCCACTCGCCGCCGTGGCCGTGATAGTCGCGGTGGGCGGCATCGGCATCGCCGCCCTCGTCCAGGCGGTAGTGGTCTTCGTGCTTCATGAAGTCCGGCAGGCAGTTCTCCCAGCGCCAGTCGTCGTCGCCCACCAGCTCGGCCCAGCCGTCGTAGTCTCGGGCCTGGCCGCGCAGATAGAGCATGCCGTTGATGCTGGAGCAGCCGCCCAGGGTCTTGCCGCGCGGGTAGATCAGCGAGCGGCCGTTGAGCCCCTTGTCCGGCTCGGTCTTGAAGCACCAGTCGGTGCGCGGGTTGTTGATGCAGTAGAGATAACCCACCGGGATGTGCACCCAGTGGTAGTTGTCGCGGCCGCCCGCTTCGATCAGCAGCACCCGGTTGGCCGGGTCGGCGCTGAGGCGGTTGGCCAGCAGGCAGCCAGCGGTACCGGCCCCCACTACGATGTAGTCGAATTCCTGCTCTGCCATGGCGTGCTCTCTCTCGGCATGCCACCGGCGCCCTTAGCCGACAGCAAAGCCTCTCTCTTATGTACGGCAGTTGATGCCCGTTCGAGGCTGATCCGAGGGGAAGACCTGCGAGGAGGCGCTGTGAACCCATCCCTGGGCGCTACATTTGCCCTGCGGCGCTCTCGCGTCCTGCTCCGCTTGCAGGGCCGGTGCTGGCCATCCATGGCCAGCCCGTTCGGAGCAGTGCTCCTCACCCCTGGCAAATGACCTCCTCTTCGGTCTCCCCTCGGCGCCTCTCACTGACGCCGTGCGTATCCGTCAGCAGGACTCACTTATGGGTCGGCATGGCGAACTCGGCGCCTGCGTTGATCGAGTCGGACCAGCGCTGCATGATCGACTTCTGCTTGGTGTAGAAGCGCACGCCCTCTTCGCCGTAGGCGTGGGTATCGCCGAACAGCGAGCGCTTCCAGCCACCGAAGCCGTGCCACGCCATGGGCACCGGAATCGGCACGTTGATGCCGACCATGCCGACCTGAATGCGACGGCCGAACTCGCGGGCCACGCTGCCGCTCTCGGTGAAGCAGCTCACGCCATTGCCGAACTCGTGGTCGTTGATCAGCTGGATGGCTGTGGCCACGTCGGGGACCCGCACGCAGGCCAACACCGGGCCGAAGATCTCTTCCTTATAGATGGTCATCTCCGGGGTGACGTGATCGAACAGCGAACCGCCCATCCAGAAGCCTTCGCCGCAGCCGTCGCCGGTGGTAGAGGCATCGAAGTCACGGCCGTCGACCACCAGTTCGGCGCCCTCGGCAACGCCCTTCTCGATGTAGCCGGTGATGCGCTGGTGAGCCTGGGCGGTGACGATGGGGCCCATCTCGGCGTCGAGCTCGAGGCCGTTCTTGACCTTGAGTGCGCGGGCACGCTCGGCCAGGCGCGGCACGACCTTGTCGGCCACGTCGCCCACCAGCACCGCCACACTGATCGCCATGCAGCGTTCGCCGGCGCTGCCGTAGGCGGCCCCGATCAGGGCGTCGACGGCCTTGTCGAGATCGGCGTCGGGCATCACCACCATGTGGTTCTTGGCACCGCCCAGGGCCTGGACGCGCTTGCCGTGGCGTGCGCCGTTCTCGTAGATCAGGTTGGCGATGGGGGTGGAGCCGACGAAAGAGAGCGCCTGCACGTCGGGATGCTCGATCAGCGCATCGACGGACTCCTTGTCGCCCTGCACCACGTTGAACACGCCGTCGGGCAGGCCGGCCTGCTTGAGCAGGTCGGCGATCAGCAGCGAGGCGCTAGGATCGGTGGGGCTGGGCTTGAGGATGAAGGTGTTGCCAGCGGCTATGGCCACCGGGAACATCCACATCGGCACCATGGCCGGGAAGTTGAACGGTGTGATACCGGCTACCACGCCCAGCGGCTGACGCACGGTCCAGTTGTCGATGCCGTTGCTCACCTGTTCGGTGAAGTCGCCCTTGAGCAGCTGCGGAATGCCGCAGGCGAACTCGACGATGTCGATGCCGCGGGCCACTTCGCCCTGGGCGTCGGTGAAGACCTTGCCGTGCTCCAGTGTAATGGCGCGGGCCAGCTCGTCCTTGTTGGCGTTGAGCAGCTCGAGGAACTTGAACAGCACCCGCGCGCGACGGATCGGCGGGGTATCGGCCCAGGCCGGGAAGGCGGCCTTGGCGGCGGCCACGGCGGTGTTTACGTCGGCACGGGAAGCCAGCGCCACCTGCCCCGTGACCTGACCGGTGGCCGGGTTGTAGACGCTCTGATGACGACCCGACTCGCCGGTCGTCATTTGTCCGGCGATATAATGGGCGATGGTGTTCTGAGTCATGGGTGCTTCCTCTTGTCGTAAGCTGCCCTCGGTTGGACGGCACGTCTTTCGGCACGTCCAGCGAACAGGCACACGGCTGTGACTGTCTAGACTACCGCGCCGAGAGCAAGGATCAATTGAGTAATTCAAAAGCCAGATATAAGCTTCTTTTATATCCTGACCGACTCTCCGCCATGCACGACCTACCCACGCTTCGCGCCTTCGTTACCGTGGCTCATGAGGGCAGCGTCTCCCGCGCCGCCGAGCGCCTGCATCTGACCCAGCCGGCAGTCAGCCTCAAGCTCAAGCAGCTGCAGGAAGCCCTGGGACTGACGCTGTTTCGCCGTCGCCCACAGGGCCTGGCGCTGACCGCCGACGGCCACGCCCTGTTGCCCGCGGCGGAGCGGGCACTGGCCGCCATGGCCGCCTTCGAGCAGAGCGCTCGCGCCCTGCACGGCACCCTGCGCGGCCGGCTGCGCATCGGCACCATCGTCGACCCCGAGTTCATTCGCCTCGGCGCCTTTCTGCATCGCCTGGTGGAGCGCGCACCGCAGCTGGAAACCGAGCTGCAGCACGGCATGAGCGGCAGCGTGCTGGAGTGGATTCGCCGCGACGAGCTCGATGTCGGCTTTTTCCTCGCGCCGCCCGGCGAAGGTCCCGGGCCGGACGCAGCGGATATCGGTCATCGCGAGCTGACCCACTTCCACTACCACGTAGTGGCCCCACCCGGCTGGGGCAGTCGGGTGGCCAGCAGCGACTGGAAGAGCCTGGCCGCCCAGCCGTGGATCGTCACACCGACGCTTTCGGCCCACCACCGCCTGCTGCGCGGCGCCCTCGACCCGCTCGGGGTGACGCCTCACGGCGTGGCCCAGGTGGATCAGGAAGCGTGCATGCTCGATCTGGTGCGCGCCGGCGTGGGCCTGAGCCTGGCCCGCGACGCCCTGGCGATGGCCGAGCGTCAGGAGCGCGGTCTGGTGGTGGTCGAGGGCGTCCGCCTGCCCTGCGCGCTGTGCTTCATCTGGCGGAGAGAGCGCAGTGAGGAACCTGCCGTGGCCGCAGCGCTGGAGGTGCTGAGCAGCGTGTGGGGCGAGAGTTAACGCCGAGCCACCACCTCAGGCTGTAGTCGTGCGGTTGTCGCTAGCACCGTCTCGACCTATGATGGGAACGTTCCCATTCATCGAGTCGCCTCATGCCACGTCGCGCCACCATCATCGAAGTCGCCCGTGAAGCCGGTGTTTCCAAGACCAGCGTATCGCGCTACTTCAGCGGCGAGCGCGATAAGCTGTCGCCGGCGCTGTGCGAGCGCATCGCCGCGGCCGCCCTGCGTCTCGATTATCGCCCCAACCAGATGGCCCGGGGCCTCAAGGGGGGCCGCTCGCGCCTGATCGGCATGCTGGTGGCGGACATTCGCAACCCCTTCTCAGTGGCAGTGATGCACGGCGTGGAGCGCGCGTGCCGCGAGCAGGGCCTGGCGCTGCTCGTATGCAACACCGATAACGACCCTGAGCTCGAACGCACGCACCTGGGGCTGATGGCCGCCTACCAGGTGGAAGGACTGATCATCAACGCGTCCGGCAGCCCCGACGCAGAGCTGCAAGCGTTGACCGATCAAGGCATGCCGCTGGTACTACTCGACCGCGAACTAGGCACCGTGCAGGCCGATCTGGTGGGGCTCGACAATGCAAAGGCCATCGATCTGGCTCTCGACCACCTCGCCGAGCAGGGTTACGGCGAGCTGCTATATCTCAGCGAGCCGCCCGAGCGGGCCAGTCCACGCCGTGAGCGCCTGACGCGCTTTCAAGACGGTCTGGCGGTTCGTCGTCTGACAGGCGAGGCTTACACGATGAACGGCAGCGACGATGAACTGGTGCGAGCCATCGAGGCCTTTCTCACGCGTTCAGCTCACAAGGGCTCGGGTGAAGTGCCGCGTGCCCTGCTGTGTGCCAACGGTGCGGTCACCCTGGCCGCCACCCGCGCCATGCAAAGGCTCGGCGCACGACTCGGCAAGACCGGGCTGATGGGCATCGACGAGCTCGACTGGTGCGCGCTGATCGATCCGGGCATCACCACCCTGGCGCAGCCCACCGAAGCGATTGGCCAGCAGGCCGTCGCCAGCCTTCTGGCCAAGCCCAACAGCCAGGCCGATGCCAAGGCCAGGCAGCATCGATTCGAACCCAAGCTGATAGCACGAGGCTCCACGCGTCTCACCGGCTGAACTCCCAACCCAACTGTTCCAGACTGACTGACAATCCTTGCCCACTCGAATGGTAACGTTCCCAAGAACAAGCGAGATACCCATGAGCCACTCAAGCCCAGTTTCAAGCCCGGTTTCAAGTAAAGAGCCTAGCCCCGAGATTCTCACCTTTGGCGAGGCGATGACCCTGTTCGTCGCCGACGCCCCTGGCCACCTGGCCGAGGTGGAGCACTTCCAGCGCCGGATTGCCGGCGCCGACACCAACGTGGCCATCGGCCTCGCCCGGCTGGGTTTCCATGTCGGCTGGCTGAGCCGCGTGGGAGCCGACAGCTTCGGCGACTTCATTCGCCACACCCTGGAAGCCGAAGGGCTGGACTGTCGTTATCTCGGCAGCGACCCCACCCACCCTACCGGTCTGATGTTCAAGGAGCGTGCCCTGGGTGGCGCCGACCCGCGAGTGGAGTACTTCCGCCGTGGCAGCGCTGCCAGCCACCTCTCGCTCACCGATGCCGCCGAGGTGGACTTCACCGCCCTGCGCCATCTGCACGCCACCGGCATCCCCCCGGCGCTGTCGCCCAGCGCCCGCGAACTCTCCCGGCACATGCTGACTCAGGCTCGCCAGGTCGGCGCCAGCATCTCGTTCGATCCCAACCTGCGTCCCAGCCTATGGAAGAGCGAGGCCGAGATGCGCGATACCCTCAATGACCTCGCCAGCCTCTCCAACTGGGTGCTGCCGGGGCTCGCCGAGGGGCGTCTGCTGACCGGTCAGGACACGCCCGAGGCCATCGCCGACTTCTATCTCGAACGCGGCGCCTCGGCGGTGATCATCAAGCTCGGCCCCCAAGGCAGCTTCTACCGCGGCAGTCTTGGCGGCGAGCTGGAGTCCTTCAGCGTGCCCGGCTTTGCGGTGGACGAAGTGGTAGATACGGTGGGCGCCGGCGACGGCTTCGCCGTGGGAGTGGTCAGCGCCCTGCTCGACCGCCGCTCCCCACGGGAGGCGGTGCGCCGCGGCAATCTGATCGGCTCGCTGGCGGTGCAGGTGATAGGCGACATGGAAGGCTTGCCGAGTCGCGAACAGCTGACCGAGCTCGAGGCCAGGCTGGACCAGGGCGCCTGATGGCGCCCTGAGAGGCAGGCAGCCCGGCTACGCTCAGCTCAGCAAGCGGCGTACCGCCAGCTCCACGCCGCGCAGCTCGGCGAGCCCCTTCATGCGACCGTAGAGCGGATAGCCGGGGCGGGTGTCGCGGCGCTGGTCGTCGAGAATATGGTGGCCGTGATCCGGCCGCAGCGGCAGCCGCGGGCCGCCCTCGCGCTCGCGGCGCCGCTCCTCCGCCACCAGCGCGGCGATCACCGCCACCATATCGACGTCGCCACCGAGATGATGCGCCTCGTGGAAGGTGCGCGGATCGGTGGCCTCGCGCCGGGTCGAGCGCAGGTGAGCGAAGTAGATGCGCGGGCCGAAGCGGCGCGCCATGGCGGCCAGGTCGATGTCGTCGCGCACGCCGTAGGAGCCGGTGCACAGGGTCAGGCCATTGGCCTCGCTCGGTGCGGCATCGAGCAGCCACTGGGCATCCTCGGGGGTGGAAACCACCCGCGGCAGACCGAACAGCGGACGCGGCGGGTCGTCGGGATGAATGGCGAGTCGCAAACCAGCCTCCTCAGCCACCGGCACGATGGCGTGCAGGAAGTGGCCGAGATTCTCGCGCAGGCGCTCGGCGTCGATGTCGGCATAGCCGTCCAGCGCCTCTTGGAAACGCGCCAGGGTGTAATGCTCCTCGGCCCCCGGCAGGCCGGCAATGACGGTATCGATCAGCGCCTCGCGCCCGGCGGCGTCGAGGCCGTCGAGGTAACGCCTGGCCTCGGCCCGTTCGGCCTCGCTGTACTCGGCCTCGACGCCTGGGCGCTTGAGCAGATAGAGATCAAAGGCGGCGAAGGCCGTCTGATCGAAGCGCAGCGCCAGGCCGCCGTCCGGCAGGCGCCAGGCCAGGTCGGTGCGGGTCCAGTCGAGCACCGGCATGAAGTTGTAGCAGACGAGGTCGATACCGCAGGCCGCCAGGTTGCGCAGGGTCTCCCGGTAGGCGGCAATATAGCGCTCACGCTCGGGCGCGCCCTGCTTGATCGCCTCGTGCACCGGCACGCTCTCAACCACCGACCAGGTCAGCCCCGCGGCTTCGATCTCTGCCTTGCGCTCGGCGATGGCTTCGATCGGCCAGGCCGTACCGTTGGGTATCTCGTGAAGCGCCGTAACGATGCCGGTGGCACCAGTCTGGCGAATCTCGTCGAGGGTGATCGGATCGCTGGGGCCGAACCAGCGCCAGGTGTGTTCCATGACCAATCTCTCCCTATCAGGTGGGGGCGTCGAGCCTTGCAAGCGCGGCGTCGAGGCCATACGTCGTCAGGCAGCGGTAGGCCGCTACCACCGCCCCCGTAAAGCCGGCGTGTTCGGCCAGCGCCGGTGGCACCACGGCGTCGAGCTCGAGAAAGGCCAGCACCAACGCTTCGACATCCTCGTCGTGGGCTTCGTGCAGCAGCCTGAAGGTGCCCGCCATGGGGTCGTCGACGGCATGGGCATTACCGTGCAGGTCGCTTCCGGCGGTATAGCGGATCCACGCCGCCAAACCGAGCGCGGTGCACGGTACCTCATCCCCCATTTCGAGCCGCGCCAGGGCGCCGTGCAGCCAGCGCTGGGGCAGCTTTTGCGAGCCGTCCATGGCGATCTGCTGCAGGCGATGACGCAGACTGTCGTTGGCGAAGCGCGCCAGCAAGGAGTCCGCGTAGCCCACCAGGTCGGTGCCCTCGGGCATCGCCAGGGTCGGCTCCGCCTCGCACAGCATGTAGCGACGCAGCAACGCCACCAGGTCGTCGCGGCTCACCGCATCGAACACTGTCTCGATGTCATCCAGCGCGCCCAGGTAGGCAAGCAGCGAGTGGCTGCCGTTGAGCATACGCAGCTTCATGGTCTCGAACGGCGCCACATCGGCGACCATCTCCACGCCCTCGGCCTCCCAGGCCGGTCGGCCGAGGGGGAAGTCATCCTCCACCACCCATTGAGTGAACGCCTCGCCCACCACGGCGTTGGGGTCCTCGACGCCCAGCTCGGCTAGGCGAACGAAATCGGCCGCGGTCATGGCCGGCACGATGCGGTCGACCATGCTGCAGGGAAACGCCACCTCGCGCCCGATCCAGGCGGCAAGCTCAGCGTCGCGACAGGCGGCGAGCTGCACCACCGCCGCCCGTGTGCGCTTGCCGTTGTTCGGCATATTGTCGCAGCACAGCACCGTGAACGGCGGGACGCCCGCGCTGCGCCGCCGGGCCAGGGCCTCGACCAGAATGCCCGGCGCGGTGCGCGGTGCCTGGGGTTGATCGATATCGTGAGCGATCAGCGGATCATCACGCAGCAGGCTGCCCTCGGCGGGGCTCAGGAAGTAGCCCTTCTCGGTCACCGTGAGAGTGACGATACGCGTCTCGGGCGAGGCCATGCGCGCCAGCAGCGACGCGAGATCGCGCCCCCACTCCCCCGCCAGGTCCCGGCCGGTGAACAGAGCCTGCTCGACCACGCCGATCTCGCGCAGGGTAACGGTATCGCGGTCGGCATATTCGGCCACGTGGTAGCGGCAGCCGGCGTCGCACAGGGCATCCACCAGCGCCACGCCGCCGCGCAGGTTGGCGCTGCAAACACCCCAGGCATCGTCGCCGCTGCGCTGCCGATAGCGCTCCAGGTAGACCGCCTGGTGGGCACGGTGGAAAGCCCCCAGCCCCAGGTGGACGATGCCGATGCGCCCGGTAGGCGCGGCGGCGGCGATACGTTTAACGTCGTTCATCTTGTCCCCATCAACAGGTCGGGAAGCCACAGCGAGATGGCCGGCACGTAGGCCACCAATAGCAGTACCAGAATATTGCAGACCAGGAACGGCAGGATGGCGCGAGCCACGGTGAGCATCTGCAGCTTGCCGATGCCCGAGACCACGAACAGGCACACCCCCACCGGCGGCGTGGTCAAGCCAATCATCAGGTTGAGCACCGCCATCACCGCGAAGTGCACCGGGTCCATGCCGATTCCGGTGGCCACACCCAGCAGCGCCGGGAACAGGATGATCAGCGCAGCGATGGTCTCCATGAAGGCGCCGACGAACAGCAGGATCAGGTTGAGAATCAGGATCACCACGATGGGGTTGTCGCTGATCGCCATGATCAGGGCGGCGATGGTCTGGGGGATCTGCTGGCTGGTGAGGATCCAGCCGAACAGGTTGGCCAGGCCCACCAGTAGCAGCAGCGCCGACGAGGTCAGCACGGTGTCGGTGAGAATCGCCGGCAGCTTGCGCCAGGTCAGCCCTTTGTAGACGTACATGCCCACCACCAGCGCATAGAGGCTGGCGACGATGGAAGCCTCGGTGGGAGTGAAGAAGCCACCGATGATGCCGTAGAGGATGATCACCGTCATCAGCAGCGCCCAGAAGGCGGTACGCCCCTCACGCAGCAGCTCGCGCAGGGTGGCACGGCGCCCCTTGGGGTAGCCGCGCTTCACCGCCAGCAGATAGACGGTGATCATCATCGCCATGCCCAACAGCAGGCCGGGCACGGCCCCGGCCAGGAACATGCGCCCCACCGAGACGCCCGCCAGCGAGCCGACGATGATCATCGGCACGCTGGGCGGGATGATCGGACCGATGGTCGACGAGGCGGCGGTAACCGCGGCGGCGAAGGGTTTGTCGTAGCCGGAGCGCGCCATGCCGGGGATCATCACCGAGCCGATGCTGGCGGCATCGGCCACCGCGGTGCCAGAGATGCCGCCGAAGATCATCGAGCCGCCGACGTTGGCCAGGCCGAGGCCACCACGGATATGACCGACCACGGCGTTGGAGAAGCGCACGATGTGCTCGGTGATGTTGCCCACGTTCATCAGGTTGCCGGCCAGCACGAAGCCGGGAATGCACAGCAGCACGAAGGTATCGATACCCGAGTACATGCGCTGCGGCACGATGGTCAGCGAGATACCTTCCAGCAGCAGGTAGGCGAGCGATGAGATGCCCAGCGCGAAGGCAATGGGCAGGCCCAGCACCAGCAGCAGCAGAAACACACCGAACAGCACCATCACTTCCATGACGCACCCTCCCGGTCGCCCTCGACGGACGGCCGCCATGCCGCCAGCACACCTTCGCAGAAGCCGATGACGCTGTAGAACAGCACCAGGGCGAACAGCACCACGGTGGAGAAGAAAATATAGAGCATGGGCACCCTCAGGGTGGGCGAGGTCTGCCAGGCGCCGTTCTGGGCGAACTGCCACGCCGCAGGCAGCACCATCAGGGCGAAGCCGCCGATCAGCAGACAGATCAGCGCCTGATAGGCGGCGCGTGCGCGCAGCCCCAGCAGGTGATGGAACAGCTCGACGTTGACGTGCCGGTGACGGCGTATCGCCACCCCGGCCGCCAGCGCCACCATATAGATGAAGAGATAGCGCGACAGCTCCTCGGTCCAGGACAGGGCGAACGGCAGAAACAGCCGGCCCGAGATCTGCAACAGCACGGTCGCGGCAATCCCGATCAGCGCCAGATTGGCGAGCAGCATGAACAGACGGTCCATCCAGCCGATGACACGACCCAAAAGCCCCTGAAAACCGGGCACGGCGGACAGCGCCTCGAGACTGGCCACGACCTCCTGGCCGTCACGCGCCGCTTCGTCCTCGTCGCGCTGTGGGGAAATATCCATAGGCGCTCCTCGCTGGGGGTTCGCCAAACCGGGTGAAATGGGCGGGTACGGGCCCCGTGAAATGTGGGCGGGCCTGGCCCGCCCGGTCGGTTCACAGGTTCTGGATGGCGTCGAACAGCTCACGCTGCTCGTCATTGAGGGCCGCTTCCACCGCCGGTCGCGCCTTCTCGGCGAAGGCTTCGGTGTCGACCTCGACGAACTCCATGCCGCGCTCCTGCAGGGCCTGCTCCAGGCGCTGCTGATCCTCCTCGAACAGCTCGGCCTGATAGACCTGCATCTCCTGGGCTGCCTCGCGCACGATCTGCTGCAGCTCCTCCGGCATGCTCTCGAGCCGGTTGCGGCCGATCACCACGTAGATCCAACTGCGCACGTGGCCGGTCAGGTTCACGTAGTCCTGCACCTCGTTGAAGCTGGCGCTCTCGATCAGGCTGAGCGGGTTCTCCTGGGCCTGGATGGTGTTCTGCTGCAGGGCGGTGAACACCTCGCTGAAGGCCATCGGCGTGGGACGTGCACCCAATGCCTCCCAGGTGCTGACGAACAGCGGCACGTTGGGCACCCGCAGGCGAATGCCGTCGAGGTCGTCGGGGTGACGGATCGGCCGGTTGGAGGTCAGCTCCCGCGGGCCGCGCTCGAACCAGGCCAGCGGCACCAGGTTGGCGCGCTCGGCGATCTGCGCCTCGATCTGTTCGCCGATCTCGCTTTCCACCGCCTGGCGCAGATGCTCGGCGTCGCGGAAGGCATAGGGCACCGCCATCATGGCCGCCTTGGGCGCCCAGTTCTGCAGGCTCTCGCCGGTGATGGTCATGTCGGCGGTGCCGAGCTGGATGCTGTTGATGAGATCCATCTCGTTGCCGAGCTGCTCGTTGGGATAGAGCAGCACCTCGATACGGCCGTCGGAGTTCTCCTCGACCAGCTCCTTGAAGCGTTCGGCGGCCTGATGCCAGATGTTCTGCTCATTGGCCAGGTGGCCGAAGCGCAGCGTGACCTCGGCAGCCAGCAGGGATTGGCTGCCGATGAGAGCCGCCCCGAGGACGGCGCCGGTGACGAGTCGTTTGAACATGGCGTTACTCCTTCTTCGTACTGGTTGTTATTGCTGTGTTGTTGTTGCTGTTATGGGGCATCGCGAGCTTGCGATGCCGCTGTCGCCTCGAGCTGGCTCAGGTACCGGTATCGGCACCGATACCGATCAGCACCTTGCGAGCCCTTTCGGGATGGTGATCGAGCATGTGGATGGCACCGGGCATGTCGTCGAAGGGCAGGCGATGGCTGACCAGCGCCAGCGGATCGAGACGCCCCGAGGCCATGCGCTCGAGCACCTCCGGAAACTTGCGGTTGTTGAGCCGCGAGCCGACCAGGGTCAGCTCCTTCTTGATCACCTCCAGTTGCACCAGGTCGCTGGGGGTGGGATTGAAACCGAGCAGGCCGATACGCCCCGCCGGCGAGGCGATGCGCAGCATCTGCGGCAGCAGCGCCGGCACGCAGGCGGCATCGGCGATCAGCGGCATGCCCTCGCCGCCGGTCAGCTCGCTCACCTCGACCTCGACATTCTCCTTGCCGTGCCAGATGCGCGTGGCGCCGAGCTCCCGGGCCGTGGCCAGGCGCTCCTCGATCAGGTCGATGACGGTGATGTCCTCGATGCCCAGGGCGCGAGCCATCTGCAAGATGGTCAGGCCGATCACCCCAGCACCGTAGATCAGCAGGCGGTCGCCGCGCAGCGGCTGCATCCGCTCCAGCACGTTGGCGGCGATGGAATAGGGCTCCACCAGCGCGCCGGCTTCCAGCCCCAGGCCCTCGGGCAGCAGGTGGATGTTGGCTGCCGGCACGTTGACCCACTCCTCGAAACCTCCGTCGCGGTGCACGCCGATCACCTGCAGCGCGCTGCACACGTTGGGGCGGCCGATGCGGCACGGGTAGCAGCGCCCGCAGCTGACCACCGGGTCGATGCACACCCGGGCGCCGATCTCGATGCCCTCGACGCCCTCGCCCAGCGCCTCGACCGTGCCGGCGAACTCGTGTCCGGTAATGCGCGGGAAGCGTACGAAGGCGTTGTCGCCATGGATGATGTGCATGTCGGAACCGCAGATCCCGGCGAAGGCCACCTTCACCAACACCTCGCCGGCAGCGGCACGGGGCGCCTTTGTCTCGACGACGGCATAGTCCAGCGGTGCGTTGACCTGAAAGGCTTTCATCGGTGCGCTCTCCTCACCAGTGCCAAAGCGTGCCGTCTTCCAGCCGGTTGACCGGCAGGCTGGCGCGCTTGTAGGGGTACTGCTTGGCCAGGGCCTCGTCGATGTCGACGCCGTGCCCAGGCGCCTCGCCGACCAGGAAGTGGCCATCCTCGAAGCGGTAGTCGTGGGGGAAGACGGCGTCGGTTTCCGCGGTGTGGGGCATGTGCTCCTGAATGCCGAAGTTGGGCACCCAGGTGTCGAAGTGGACCGCCGCGCCCAGGCACACCGGCGACAGGTCCGTCGGACCGTGGAAGCCGGTACGCACGTGGTAGAGCGAGGCCAGGTCGGCGATGCGCCGCACGTGGGTGATGCCTCCGCCGTGGGAGAGCGGCGTGCGGATGTAGTCGATCCACTGGTTCTCGAGCAGCTCGCGGTAGTCGTGGATCGAGTTGAACACCTCCCCCACCGCCAGCGGCGTGGTGGTGTGCTGGCGGATCAGGCGGAAGCTCTCCTGGTTCTCGGCCGGCACGCAGTCCTCGAGCCAGAACAGATGATAAGGCTCTACCGCCTTGCCCAGGCGCGCCGCCTCGATGGGCGTGAGCCGATGATGTACGTCGTGCAGCACGTGCAGCTCCTCGCCGAAGCGCTCGCGTACCGCGGCGAACAGCTTGGGCACGTGGTTGAGGTACTTCGCGGTGCTCCACACATGCTCGGCGGGCAGCTCGGAGTCCGCCGGTTCGTAGCGCTCGCCCTCACGCTTGGCCACGCCGTAGATCGTCGGGATGCCGGGCACGCCGGCCTGCACCCGTACGGCGCGATAGCCGAGCTTGACGTGCTTCTCCACCTCGGCCAGGCAGCCTTCGATGTCCTTGCCGGTGCAGTGGGCGTAGGTCATCACCCGCTCGCGGCTCCTGCCGCCGAGCAACTGATAGAGCGGCATACCCGCCGCCTTGGCCTTGATGTCCCACAGCGCCAGGTCCACCGCCGACACCGCCGCCATGGTCACCGGCCCCCGACGCCAGTAGGCGCCGCGGTAGAGGTAGTGCCAGATGTCCTCGATGCGACTGGCGTCGCGCCCGATCAGGGCGGGAATCACGTGCTCCTCGAGATAGGCCACCACCGCCATCTCACGGCCGTTCAGGGTGGCATCGCCGATGCCGTAGGTGCCCGACTCGGTGACGATCTTGAGGGTGACGAAGTTGCGCCCCGGCGAGGTGACGATCACATAGGCGTCGCTGATTTTCATGGTTGTTCCGTCGCAGTCATGGGGTGGTTGGCCGTTGTCGTTGTCCGTCGTTAGCGCTGGAAGAGGTAGCGCTGCACGTTGTCGTAGCACACCGCCCGCACCAGCTCGCCGATACGGTCGAGATCGTTCGGCAGCTCGCCGCGCTGCATCTGCGCCCCGAGCATCTGGCAGAAGATGCGGCGGAAGTAGTCGTGACGGGAGAACGACAAGAGGCTGCGCGAGTCGGTGAGCATGCCGACGAAGTGGCGCAGCAGGCCGAAGTTCATCTGCGTGACGAGCTGGCGCTCGATGCCGTCGCGCTGATCGTTGAACCACCAGGCGGCGCCGAACTGCAGCTTGCCGGGAATGCCGTCGCTGGCGAACGAGCCGACCAGGCTCGCCAGCATCTCGTTGTCGCGGGGGTTGAGGTTGTAGACCACGGTGCGCGGCAGCGCCCGCTCGCGGTCCAGCGCATCGAGAATCGCCGCCAGCGGCTCGGCGTAGGTGACGTCCCCTATCGCATCGAAGCCGCTGTTGGCACCTATCTCGGCCAGGCCGCGCCGACTCAGGCTGCGCAGCGCGCCGAGATGGAGCTGCATCACCCAGCCGCGGCGGGCATACTCGCGCCCCAGCCACAGCAGCAACGCGGTGGTGAAGGAAGCGCTCTCGTCGCTACTCAGCGTTCTGCCCTGGCGGCGACGCTCGATCAGCCGGTCGAGTTCGGCCGTGCTCGGCGGTGCGACGAACACCGGCCTCTCCAGGCTGTGGTCGGAGAGGCAGCAGCCGTGGGCGGCGAAGTGCTCGAGGCGCTGGTAGAGCGCCGCCAGCAGGTCGTCGTAGCCGCGAATAGTCACCCCGCTGGCACGCTCCAGCTCGCCGAGATAGTCGACGAAGCCGGCCTGCTCGATCTTGAGCACGGTATCGGCACGGAAGGTCGGCAACATGGCGGGGGCCGCCCCGCTCTCGGCATGGCGCCGGTGCAGCGCCAGATCGTCCACCGGATCGTCGGTGGTGCAGACGGTGCGCACGTCGAAGCGCTCGAGGATGCCCTGGGCGCTAAGCTGTGGGGTGGCCAGCCGATCGCGTGCGGTTGCCCAGATCTCCTCGGCGGTGGCCGGCGAGAGCAGCGTGTTCTCGATGCCCAGCGGATGGCGCAGCTCCAGGTGGGTCCAGTGGTAGAGCGGGTTGCCGAGGCAGTGGGGCACCGTTTCGGCCCAGGCCTGGAAGCGCTCGCGGTCGCTCGCCTCGCCGGTGATGCGCTGCTCGTCGATGCCGGCGATGCGCATCGCCCGCCACTTGTAATGGTCGCCCTTGAGCCACAGTTCGGTGAGGTTGTCGAACTGCACGTTGCCGGCGATCTCTTGCGGGCTCAGGTGCGAGTGGTAGTCGCAGATCGGCATGGCCGCGGCATGCTCGTGGTAGAGCCGGCGTGCCGGCTCGTTCTCGAGCAGGAAATCCGGCCCCATGAAGGCGATCTTGTCGGTGAAGGCCATTGAACCCTCCATAGTTATCGCTCGCTCATGCTCAGCCCATCAGCCAGTTGGGCAGGAACAGCACGATGTCGGGGAAGAAGATGATGCCGAGCACCACCACGAACACCGCCAGGGCGAAGGGCAGCAGCTCGCGGCTGTAGTCGAAGAAGGAGCAGCGCAGGATGCCGCACACGGTGTACATCGAGATGCCCACTGGCGGCGTCATGCCGCCGAAGGTCACCAGTGTCATCATCAGCAGGCCGAAGTGCACCGGATCGATGCCGGCGGCCTTGATCACCGGCACCAGGATCGGCGTGAGCAGCATCACTACCACGGTGGCCTCGAGCAGCATGCCGAGCAGTACCAGCAGCACGGCCAGGGTCAGCAGCAGCGCGGTGGGACTGGCGAAGACGCCCAGGGTCAGCTCGGCGATGGTCTGCGGCACCCGCTCGAAGGAGACCACGTAGCCGATGATCCCCGAGAACATGATGATCAGCATGATCATGCCGATGTCGCGCACGCTGGCGTGCATCGCCGTGAGAACGTCGCGCAGGCCCATCTCGCGGTGGATCACGCAGCCCACCAGCAGTGCATAGGCCACGGCGAAGGCCCCCGCTTCGGTGGGCGTGAACAGGCCATAGCGGATACCCACCAGCAGCCATACCGGGAACAGCAGTGCCCAGATACTGCTGCGCGCGGCGGCGAGCGCCTCGCGCCCGCTCGGCAGCTTTTCGCGTACCGGTGCGTAGCCGCGCCGCTTGGCGACGAAAAAGGTCGTCACCATCAGCGCCACCATCAGCAGGAAGCCGGGCACCACGCCGGCGATGAACAGCCGGCCGATGGAGACCTCGCCCAGGTAACCGTAGAGGATCAGGCCGATGCTCGGCGGAATGGTGGCGGTGATCAGCCCGCCGATGGCCAGCACCGCGCCGGAGAAACCCGGGGTGTAGCCCTCCTGGATCATGCCCTTGCCCAGCACCCGCGACTGCATCGCGGCATCGGCCACCGCCGAACCGGACACGCCGCCCATCAGGGTGCTGAGCACGATGCTGGCCTGGGCCAGACCACCGCTCATCCAGCCGGCCAGCAGCGTGGAGAGCCGAATCAGCCGCGGGGTGATGCCGCTTGCGTTCATCAGGTGGCCGATGAAGATGAACAGCGGCACCGCCAGCAGCGGGAACGACTGGGTTGCCGAGACGATGCGCTGCACCCCGATGTTGGTCGGCAGGAAGGTCTCGGGCAGGAAGAAGTAGGTGAACCCGGCAATGCCGATGGCGAAGGCCACGGGCATGCCGATGGCCATCAGCAGCAGCCCCAGGCCCAGCAGTAGCGCGGCGGTCATGGACGCTGCTCCACGATCTCGGCGTCCGGCGCCAGGCTCATCACGATGCCCTTGGCCGCCACGCGGCGCAGCAGCGAGACGATCATCAGGCTGGCCCCCACCGGCAGCGCCAGGGTGATGTAGCCGTAGCTCAGCCCGGCCACGCCCATGGGGCGCTGCCAGTTGGATAACGCCAGGGGAAAGCCGTAGCGCACCAGCAAGGCGAGAAAGCCCAGCATCAGCACCAGGCACAGCCCGGTGACCAGGCGCTGCAAGGGCAGCGGCAGCCTGATGGCCAGGGCGTCGATGCGTACCTGGCCGCCGTGGCGCAGGGTGATGTCGGCCCCCAGCACGGCGGTCCAGATGAACAGCAATTGGGCCAGTTCGGCTCCCCCGGCGAAGGGTTGGCCGATGGCGCGAGCCGTGGAACTCGCCAGCAACGTGAGGGACGTCGCGCCCAGCAGCACAACGGCGAGCCAGGCCTCGAGTCGGTCGTACCAGTACCACATGTCGAAGGTCCTCGGAGCCGGAGTGCCTCCGGCCGATTCCATGGAACGGCGTGCAAGTCGACCGCCCCTTGCCGCCGAGGCGACAAGGGGCGTCAGGCTCACTCTCCGGCGGTCAGCTGGTCGCGATACTGGCCGTAGCCGAGTTCGTCGTAGACGCCGCCGACGCGCTCGCGGAACAGCTCGACGTCCACCTCAGTGAAGGTTACCCCTTCCGCTTCCATGCGCTCGCGCACGGCATTCTGGGCATCGGCGGTGGCTTGGCTGGCCTCTTCACCGGCGCTCTGCAGCTCCTCGTCGAGAATCGTGCGCAGTTCCTCGGGCAGCGACTGATACCACTGCTCGGAGGTGGCGATGCCGGTCATCAGGTGGATATGGCCGGTCAGCGCAATGTGGGTGATCACCTCGTGCAGGTTCTGGCCCTCGGCGGCGGTGAGCTGCGCCTCGGCGCCATCGATCGCCCCGAGCTGCAGCGCGGAGTAGACCTCCGACCAGGGCAGCGGCGTGGGCGTGGCGCCCATCGACTCAATGGTACGCAGCCACACCGGCGAGTTGATGGTGCGCACACGCACGCCGCGCAGGTCCTCGGGCGCCTCGACCAGCTTCTTGGTCAGCATGTGACCCTGAATTCAAGTAATAAGCGCAGCACCTGCGGTGTTGAGGGCTCCTGAGTATTCACCCAAAAACACCTGTGCCGGTGTCCGATAACCGAGCCGCTTTCGGGGACGGTCATTCAACTTT